>JBARXI010000694.1:0-14163 GCA_049647275.1 Microcoleaceae cyanobacterium | reverse complement strand
ATTCTCTGTAGGGGTAATTCTCTGTAGGGGTAATTCTCTGTAGGGGTAATTCTCTGTAGGGGTAATTCTCTGTAGGGGTAATTCTCTGTAGGGGTAATTCTCAGTAGGGGTAATTCATGAATTACCCCTACTTACCAAAAGACTTTTTTCAGCAAACCCTAATTAATAATTAACAATTACCTCTTAATTAAAACAAACAGGATTGACTAATATCAATTTTTAAAATTACTGCTATAGCAAGGAACGAGTTGGTGTTTAATATACACTGATGATGAACCGTAAGACAGAAAAATGCTTTTCTTACTAATCTACTTAAGGCTTTGGCCAAGGAATAATATTATCCTCAGCTAACTTTTGAGAAACAGCGATCGCTCCATAAAGATTCAGATGACTAGGGTCGGAAAAATTGCCATAATCTTCTGGCGAGATACCACCAAAATCGCGAAATACAAACCGAGAATATTCCACAGATAACTGCTGCATATATTCCTGAAATTTTCGCTCATAAGCAGCTCGTGCCTCATCTAAATATACTTTAGTTAAAGGCATATTAACAAATACAAAATTAATATCTATAGATTGAGTATATTCTAGCAATTTATTGAGAGCTTCTGTTTGTTTTCCTGGAAGTTTGAAATTAGCATAATCTGCATCATATTTTCCAGAAACTTTTGCATAGTTTTGATAATACTCTTCCGGTTCAAATTTAATCGGAATTGGCAAAAAACCGTTATTTTGAAATTGATTAAGTGGATTAATATCTTCCTCTTCCTCTATATTTTTCTTGACTAGATTTTCTTGTTTCTGCAAAAATTGTAAGCTCGCAGTAGGATTATTAATAATTGACACTAATAAACTTTTTAGACCCTCCCGTTGTTGATAAGTAACTGATATTTCCTCCATTTTTTCCTGGAGATTTTGCACGACTTGTTTATATTTATTTGAGCCAGACTTAACTGATGTTTCTAAGATATCTGTACTAATTTTAAATGTACCTGCTGCCACTGCTTCATAACCTTCTGAGTCAGCAATTATATCAAAAGTTCGGTCAACTCTCCCACTATTAACAGCTCGAACTCCATCAGCAAATATAATTAATTGCGGTAGTTGTTCTGGTGGTAAAATCCTGCGGACAATTAAATCTACAACTTGAACTGTAGCTCCATTTACTCCAAAATTATAGACTTTTAAACCTGCATATCCTGCTGCTGCCAAACTTTCTTCTAAGACAGTAGGATTAACTCCCCGCAGCGCTCTAGAACTACCAACAATTAAAATATCTGGTGGTTTTTTTTCTACTTGTAAATATTGCTGATAACGAACTAACTGTTCATCTAGTTGGGGGCTATTGAAACTAGGATAGTCAGATAATTCAGAATTATCTGAAACCAAGTTAGACTTAACTGAAACTTCTGTGACTTCTGTAGGAGTTTGACAGGCAGGGCCTCTACAATTCCCAAAGTTCGAGATAGTTTCAGCTTGCTGCAATAGTTGACCTACTTGTAGATCGGTTTGTACTGTCAACAATATTCCAACAGTAGCCCATGCCATAGCAGCCATCCATCTACTACCACTGCGAGTATTATTATATACAGATGAATTACCAACTACAGAGTTTTCCTCATTAGGAATAAATAAACGAGAGCCAATAAGCAACTGTTGCACGAGCGCAGACATTTGTGCTATTGCTGCGTAGTTGCTACCCCTACCAGGTAGAAGTTTTAAGTCAGTTTTTTCGACCTTATCTGGTGTCAAGCGGAGGAAGGCTCGATCTGCTCTTTTACCCAAAAGCAAATCTATGTCTGCAGAAGCAGCAAACTCTGGAGGTGTTTCGGAGTGCAGACGACTACTAGTTGTCAAATTGATACCGTAGCGCCACAAAGGCAATTTTTGACCAGCACGACGACCATAAACTCGTATCCCACTCACTCCTGGAATCTGGAGCTGACGCAAGAACTTAGCAATAGGTGGCCCTACTTCAGATTGAGAAGGACAAGTGGGAGCTTCACTCATAACGTGCAGCACTTCTCCCTTTGGTAACAGCAGTACCCGGATACCACCTGTTTGTAGCTTCAGATTCAGGTCTGGATTAAGTAGTTTGTTTAGCAGAAAACCAATAGCTTCATAGTTTCCCTGACTTGCTAAGACTTTAGCACTATTAGCTAGATCGGCATTTTGGGATGCTGCTAAGTCTAACCAGTCGATCCATAAAGGTGACTCTGTGCTGTTGGGTTGAGTGATGATGCAACCATAAATAGTAGCAGCCTGAATACCTCTTGGCGTAACAGAGGATAATAACGATCCGATTACATCTTTTATTTTTGGTTTTTCTGGAGCTTCTAGGTTTGAATTCTTAGTATTAGTACAAAATAAATGTAGGGTTGACTCTTTGAGAGTAGCGCGAATTGTCACTCCCAAACTAGTCATCTTTTGCTGTAGTAATCGTTCGATTGCTGCGATGTCTCCCCAACTTGCCCACTCTTGGAGCATCAGATCGGGTGGAGTTAGATCCACTCGCAGCATCCAGTCAGGTGTCGTCTCACCTTGAACAAGGAGGGAAATTAGAGCCTCATGGAAATCTTTGAGGTTTAGGTCACGGAGTTTTTGGGCGATCGGCTCTGCTAAAAGGGATGGAGCGGGGCTATAAGCAGCTTCACATGATACCCATAATATTTTTTGGGTTTTAATTTTAGGAGTTTTGTCAAGGGTTTCTGCTTGAAGTTGTTCTACTTGTGCTGTTGTGTCTGTTACTTTTTCTTTGAATTGTTTTTCTCGAATACTGACATTGACACAAACCCCTAGCCCACCTAAAATTTCACTCAGATAGCTAGCAATTGCATCGGGATGGCCATATTGAGCTAATCTTTCAGAGGAAACTGTGAGGGTAGAATCAAGCAGATTTTGATTGTATTTTTTCTCATTCTCCTTTTCTGGCTCCTCTTGTAGCGGACTGGGGGGTTGTTTTTCGTTGGCAGAAAATGGAGCTGGTTGCAATGGTGGGGAGGAAACCAAATCTCGATCGTTGAATGTGTCTTTTGCCAACACAGAAGCCATTGGGGGGGGTGAAAGTAGCTCCGAGGCATCATCGTAATCTATATCAAGTACAGGAGCTTGCTCACCACCTACTGTTGTTAAATTTTCTGGAGTTAGAGCTTGAGTGCCGTGATTTCCTGAGTATTCAGGAGGGCACCCAGAATCATTTGCTGTCGGTGGTAAATCGGAATTTATTTGAAAATTACTGGGCTCTACAGGCTTGTTTACCAACTGGCTCTTGATTACCACCTTCTGACCATCAAGTTTTACTGTCCAATCTGGTCGCCTGCGCCCTAAAGTTCGGCCACACAGAAACATCTGGTAAATCCGAGGTTGATCCGGAGGTAGCAAAGATTCAATATCTATCTGACTAAGTGCCTGGGAAAACTGGGCTAATGCCAAGTCCATTTCTGGACATTTTTCCGCCTCGCAGAGAATATGTAGGTGATTACCGCGTAATCTAACCTGGACTTGCACTTCTGGAAGTCCTAGTGCTTCCTGTGCCCAGTCTCCCAGGGGGGTTCGATTTTCTGTCAATATTGTTTTATTCCCTTTCATCTTCTCCTTGGTGCGGGAGACTCCCAAGCTCTGCTCAACTATTCAATTCATTTATTTGTGACATTTTGGACTGTAGCGTATCAATCTAGACCCAGGAAAGTATATTGCCAAAGTTGGTAGAATATTTCTAAATACTATGGACTAACTATTTTACTATCTATTGTACATAGTATGATATTACTATGGGGTATGGACGAAAAAAGGCCAAAGATAAACAGATACTTTCATTTCATAATTGTAATATTAGGTTATTAATATCTAAATGTTTTGATAGATAGATTTTTCTTCCCCTTACCGAAAAATTGTGGTTTAAAGCCTCCCCTTGATCGGGGATAATAAATAAAAATTTTCCTTTTATTCAATCCAATCCGTTTTAGGGAGAGGTAATTATCAATTATTCAATTATTCAATTATTCATTTATTCATTATTGAACTTAGTCTTTGAGGAATTTGGCTACATTCAGCCAACATTCAAGAGAAAGGCGATCAATCGGAACTTGGGTCTTGTTAAGCTAGCTATACACGATACCATACATATACTTTACTGAGGTGATATCCATGCAATCTTTTAGAGAAAATTCCTCCGAAAATTCTACAGTTACAATCTCTAGTTGGCAAATGCCCTCAAATCTTTTAGTCAGCTTGGCCACTGGGCCAATGTTACTGGGTCTGTTGGGTAATAAGGTCATAAATCAGTTATTGCCAGAAATGGGCCTATATAGTGAAGAAATCTTCCGGGGCGATCGCCTTCCAATGCTTAATTTTCCCCAAAGTCCCCAAGATTTATAGCTTTTATTGATTACTATTTAGACTGGCTATTACTGCAAAGTGTGATTGCTTTCCGTGGTCATGCTCCGCAAAAGTGCCTCCCCCAAATTCGTGATCGTATAAATCAAGGAGCTAGATATAGTTATTAATTATTGCTGAGAAAAGAATATTGCTACTCTCGTTATTCGTGACAATTTGGATTCAAAGCTCTCTGTTTCTAGGGGGACTTTTGTATTGGCTTTAAATTTAAATTATCCAGAACTATTAAGTAGGTGGGCATCATTAAAGGTCAAACAGTTGTAGGGTGGGCAATAGCTATAAGTATTTTTGTATAAAGGTTTTAGCTTCCTACGCGCATTGCCCACATTATGCGTTTATTTATGCCGACCTACTTAACGATCTAGATTGCCGACAGTTCAAAACTTTCCTAGAAGGTAAACCTGAAAAATACGAACGTGAGTTCACAGCGATTAGCTATTGGGAACTTACAAGTCACACTTGTTCTGACTGTGGTTTTTTTTGTCGCAAGCTAGACCTGTCAATTCGTCAGTGAGAAGGCCTCAACTATGGTCTTCAACACGATAATACTAATGCCGTCAGAACTTACGCATTTTTAGGTGATAAACACTACATATATAAGACGTTATAGTTTTGATTTACTTATAGTGTCTTTGCGTAAGTCATGGCAGTAATATCATGTTCGATTGAATACTTATAATATTTGCCCAAAGAAGACAGAAGGCAGGTATGCTGGAGGCAGAAGGGAAGGAGCAAAGTTAGAAGGCAGAAAGTTTTTTATAACTGATTATCCTAACATGATATAATATATTGCCCGAATGCAAACGGAAGTCTAAAACAGAACGTTGAGGCAGGCATAAGACTACCGTAAAGATAGCTAGCAACTAATATTAGCGGAAGCTCTGGGCAAACAAAACATCAAGCAGCCGAAGAACTGTTCAGTAGACATCTCGGTACCCTTAGACCGGAGAGAATGTCAACAACAAGTAGAGAAATTATTTCTACGGTAATCAAACATAAATAGTCAGTTAATAACATTAACATTTTAAAATAAATGTTATAAATCTTCTAACTAAGTTAAAAGATGAAACTACTATCGTTTGAGAAAAATCTAATGCCAGCTATTTTAAAAAGTTGGTAATAGCAGATCCCATGTTTGGGGATGACAAGTATCAAACAATACATTTACTCTGATATTAGCAGCTATTGAGGAATAGGCAATATGAGTTCACTACTAGAGTCACAAAAGACGATCGCAGATAGAGGCTTAGTAAATCCCCCGAAAACAGCGTCAGATATGTTTCTGCGCAATCGAATCAAGATTGTAGAGGATTTGTGGGAATCGGTGCTTCGGCAAGAGTGTGGCCAAGAATTGGTGGATATACTCCAAAAGATGCGCTCGGTTAACTCCCCAGAAGGACAAGCTTCTAACTTTCTAGATTCAGAAATTGTACAGCTAATTGAACAGCTCGAACTCAAAGACGCAATTCGTGCAGCTCGAGCTTTTGCTTTGTACTTTCAGCTAATTAATATTGTTGAACAACATTATGAACAAAGAATTCAACAATTAGCTTACTCCCAAAGTAACAATGCTGGAAAACTCATCTTTAAAGATGATGTAGTCAAGGATGGTGAAAGTTGTTCGCTGCGGGTCGGAAGTATACCAGTGTGGAATGATAACAGAAGCAAACCGCTCGGAGAGGGGTCATTCCATTATCTGTTTCCCCTACTGCGGACCCTGAATGTGCCATCTCAAGTCATTCAGCGCTTAATCGACGACTTGGATATTCGTCTGGTATTTACAGCACATCCGACCGAAATTGTCCGTCATACAATTAGAACAAAACAACGACGCATTGCTAAAATTCTCCAAGAGCTGGATCGAGTAGATGAAAGCTTTTCAGATTTGCCAGTAGAAGAAGAGAATTCTTTGGTTTCATCCTGGGAAACTGAATCTCTCAAACAACAGCTCACCGAGGAAATTCGTCTGTGGTGGCGTACCGATGAACTACACCAATTTAAACCTACTGTACTGGATGAAGTGGAAACTACTCTCCACTACTTTCAAGAAGTTCTATTTGATGCAACTCCCCAACTTTACCGCAGGTTTAAACAAGCTTTGCATAGTTCTTTCCCTTACCTGAAACCACCTAGCTACGATTTCTGTAAGTTTGGTTCGTGGGTGGGAGCTGACCGTGATGGTAACCCTTTCTGTACACCCCAGGTCACTTGGCAAACTGCCTGCTACCAACGTCATCTAGTCTTAGAGAAGTACATTCATGCAGTAGACCGCTTGACTGAGCTGTTAAGCTTATCCCTACACTGGAGTGATGTATTACCTGAATTACTTGATTCTTTAGACCGCGACCAGTTAAAAATGCCGGAGATATACGACCAGTGGGCAATTCGCTATCGTCAAGAACCCTATCGTCTGAAGTTGTCTTATGTGAAAAAGCGTTTAGAAAATACTCGCGATCGCAACTGGCGCTTATATAACGGTGATGAGACTCAAAGGGAAATGGAAGTGCTCTCCCAACAACGGGAAACAGCAGCAATTTATAAGTCGGGGTCGGAATTTTTAACAGAGTTAATGCTAATTGAGGGGAACCTAAAAGAAACTGGCTTAAGCTGTAGCGACTTAGAAAATCTGATCTGCCAGGTAGAAATTTTTGGCTTCAGTTTGGCACGGCTTGATATTCGCCAAGAGTCTTCTGTTCACGAAGCGGTAATTAATGAAGTTACTGAATATCTACAAGTTTTGCCTAAGCCATACATTGAAATGTCGGAGGCAGAACGCACTCAATGGCTGTCTACAGAATTACCTACTCGTCGCCCTCTCATTCCTAAAGAATTACCTTTTTCAGAGAGAACTTGTGAAATAATTAATACTTTTCGCTTGGTGCGACAGTTACAGGTAGAATTTGGACCAGAAATCTGCCAAACCTACATTATTAGTATGAGTCGTGATGTTAGCGATTTGTTAGAGGTGTTGTTGTTAGCTCAAGAGGCTGGACTTTATGACCCGGCGAGTGGTGCGAGTAGTATTCAGGTTGTGCCTCTGTTTGAAACGGTTGAAGACTTGAGAAATGCTCCGAGGGTGATGGATGATTTGTTTAAGTTGCCTTTATATCTGGCAGTGTTGGCTGGTGGGTATCAGCAGTTGCAGCAAGAGCAAGATGCTCCTCAGACTTATTTGCAAGAGGTGATGTTGGGTTACTCAGATAGTAATAAGGATTCTGGATTCCTTAGTAGTAACTGGGAAATTCATAAGGCTCAAAAAGCTTTACATACAATAGGTCAAGGTTATAATGTTTCTTTACGCATTTTTCATGGCCGTGGTGGTTCAGTAGGACGTGGCGGAGGCCCGGCTTATAAAGCAATTTTGGCTCAACCTGGTAAGAGTATTAATGGACGGATTAAGATTACTGAACAGGGTGAGGTGCTGGCTTCTAAGTATTCTTTGCCTCAGTTGGCAATGTTTAATTTGGAAAATGTTACCACTGCGGTTATTCAAGCTAGTTTGCTGCATACGGGGTTTGATGAAATTGAGACTTGGAATCAGATTATGGAGGAGCTGGCTGTGCGCTCGCGCTCTCATTACCGGCATCTGATTTATGAGCAACCGGATTTAGTAGACTTTTTCCATCAGGTTACCCCCATTCAGGAAATTAGCCAGCTACAAATTAGTTCTCGTCCATCTCGGCGGAAAAATGATAAGAAGAAGGAAATTTCTGGTTTACGGGCGATTCCGTGGGTATTTAGCTGGACTCAAAGTCGTTTCTTATTACCTGCTTGGTATGGGGTGGGAACTGCTTTACAGGAGTTTGTGCAAGACCAGCCAGAGGAACACCTGAAACTACTGCAATATTTTTATTTGAAGTGGCCATTTTTTACGACTGTGGTCTCTAAGGTGGAGATGACTTTGGCAAAGGTGGATTTGCAAATTGCTCATTACTATGTGCGGGAGTTATCTAATCCTGAAGATTTACAAAGGTTTGAGGCGTTGTTTGAGCAGATTGCTAGTGAGTATCACCTGACGCGGGATTTGATTCTGAAAATTGCTGGCCATCAACGACCTTTGGATGGGGAGCCAGATTTGCAACGTTCTGTACAGTTGCGTAATGCTACTATTATTCCTCTGGGTATGTTGCAGGTTTCTCTATTGAAACGTCTACGTCAGCATGATACTGGTACGCCGGGGGTAATTCACTCTCGTTATAGTAAGGGTGAGTTGTTGCGGGGTGCTTTGTTGACTATTAATGGTATTGCTGCAGGAATGCGGAATACAGGCTGATCGAGGTTTTGGGTGGTAGGTGCTATTTAATATCCGACCGACTCTAAGACTTTGCTATGGGGCAGAATTCCTAAGACTCACAACTTAGGTTTTCTGCTTTTGGGATTCTTAAGTTGGTATAAGCGTTTGAGCTTAATTCTGGCATCATCAGTAGACATATTCAAAAATTGCTAAAGTCTTTCTCTGACTTGACTAAAGCTTCTTGATAATTGTCAAACAGGGGTGTTTAATTTGACCTATTTATTTCTACATCTAAAGTATTGATTTCTGTCTCGATCGTATAATATTGCTAATTACTATTGAATCAAAAAGGATTTTTGTAGAGATTAAGTTTTTGTTTGATCAGCCACAAAAAAATAGGAGGGTCATTAATTAAATATCTTCTCCAAAGTCGTTTGGGTTCGCTAAACAATCGAAATAAAGTTTCTAGACCTGCATCACTAACCCATTGGGGCGCTCTGGGTTTATGACCTGCTTCAAAGTCGATAGTAGCACCAATACCCATAAAGATTTTGATGTTAGGCATTTTATCTTTATATTTAATTATCCATTTTTCTTGCTTTGGAGCTCCTACTCCCACTGCTAATACATTAGCTCCGGAATTGTTAATCAATTCAATTATTTCTAAAGATTCTTTTTCTGTTTTTTCAAATCCAAAAGAGGGAGAATATGCAGCTTCTACTAGTTTCTGACCTACTCGATTATTGATGTTTTCTTGAGCTTTTTTGGCGACTCCTGGGGCTGCTCCTAATAAAAATATTTTGATATTCTTATTGTATTTATGATAATCACAGAAGGCTGGGAAAAAATCGGAACCAGAAATTTTTTCTTTAATTGATTCACCTAAAATCAGTTTGACTGTATACCTGAGAATTTGCCCATCGCATACTCGATAATCTGCTTTTTGATAAGCATAATAAAAATCTTCATCCTTTTGTAAATTAATCATATGATCTACATTAGGAGTAAATAAAATACCTCCATATAAATCCAGTTTGTGTAGTAGCTCCTGAGTGGATAGATTATCAATAGATATATTTAGTACATTAATTTTGTCCATTTATGTGTATCTCTCTAGAATATTAGTGTCAAAGTATTCTTAATATCAATAAATCTACTTAGAGCCTGTTAGTAAAATCATAAAGTTTACAAAAAGTTCTGTCTACATTTATCTTTTTCTTGAAGAGAGACTTTTGAGCCTCTATTTGATTTTAGCTATTGTTAGGCTCGTTCGGTTTCATGTGGTATTTTTAAACATCCTTTGAATTTATAACATGACTTGAGGTCAAAATAAATTATTTTTTTTTGCCTAAGCATTGTTAATGATATAGTATTTCTCAAATATATAAGGTACACAAGTTTTGGATTTTTGGGAACAGGTAACAGAAAAAAGGCAAGGAATACCATATCTCATTAATCTGAGAACCTATCTATCAACATAAAGTAGTCTACTGAAATTAATTATATTATAACAAATAATTATATTAAGCACCTACACAAAATTAATTACATATTCTTTTCCCAAATTTTCTAGCACTTTTTTGAGATATTTTTTTAAGTTACTCCAACTTCCCTTGGCATTAACTTCAATCCACTCAACTCATACTTGATAAACTTCCACAATATTTCAATTAAGTTTTCCGAGGGGTGAGTAGGTAGGCAACCAAAATATTTCTAATGTAATTACCCCAGAGAAAACTGATATTTCTGATTCCCTGTTCAAAAGTTAATTTTAGTTATTAATTGCTAATCGACCTAAGCATTTCAACACTCTCAGAATATGATAAAGGTCATTTCCTGGATTGAGAATATAAAACAATCGAGATAAAGCATATTGTAGTGTGTCTTGCTGAATTAATTTGATAAAAATGAAACTATTACCATTCGTAATCATTCCGTAGACTGGTTTTTCTGGGTTAGGGTTTGCCAACATATATGCTAGTAGTTGAGGTTGACCAACTTCTAAGGAAAAATTAGTTTTTTTAGACTCTATTACTAATATCCAGAATTGATTAAATATAGTTAATATATCGATTGCCCCTCTAACAATAATGCCTTCATCTTCATCTGAAATTTCTATAGATTTTTCTGATTTGATATGAAAAGGCGGTAAATAAAATCCGGCTAAATCTAATAGAGGAGATAAAATAACCATTTTCACAGTATTTTCAAGGAATGGGGGATATTTCCGTAAGTTAGAATAACTGGTTTTAACTCGGTCAAGGTGTTGTTTTTCTGAGTCTGTAATTTCTGGTAAATTATCTTGCCACTCTCGGAAAAATTGTTTATCCTCTACTAACTGGAGGTTAAAGTTTGTTTCTAATTCATATAATGTGATATTTCTTGCTGGTATAGTTTGAACCATAATTTTATCCTGGCTAATTTGATTTAATTATAGGCTAAATATATCTAGGTCGATTGGAGGAAAAAAAACTAAGATTGATAAAGTTACTGATACCTTGACAGAATATTTTTAGATAAATGTTGATTGTTGAAAAAGAAAGCGATCGCTGAATACAATATTAAGATCAAATAATTTTATCTACTATCCTGAAATTTACTGATATCTGCTTGAATAGAATAGTAGTTAAATTTAGCAATTAAAGCAAATGGCCACTAGATTAATTAAATTAGAAGATGGGACTTTAGTAGAAGCAGAAATCCCTGATGATCAAGCAGAGACCATATCTAGTAGTACGATAAAAAAAGTCGAATCTACTTTTGACAAAGTTGAACCTATATTAGTTAATATTAGTCGTCCTATTGCTGAAGCTTGGAAAAAAATTGATCGAGATATGAAAGTAGAACAAGCTGAGGTAGAAGTAGCTTTTAATTTTGAAGGTCAAGGTAATCTTTATATTACTCAAGCAAAAGCGGGTGCAAATTTAAAAGTTAAATTAGTGCTGAAACCAAGACAGCCAGAGGGTGATTAGAATGCTAGAAGAATCTATTGTCTTAGTTTCTAGTGCCAGTAAAGAAGAACCAGAAGTAAGTAACATTGGTACTGGATTTCCTTTTTATAGAGAAAAAAATTATACATATTTACTTACCTGTGCCCATGTTGTTAAAGATGTGGGTGGTGAGGGGTATGTACTGGTGAAGAATATTCCGGCAGAAATTGTAGCAATAGGAATTATTAAAAGTTTTGATTTAGCCGTGTTGCGAGTTAAGGGACTTTTGCATATTCCACTGCTGCAACTAATATGTTTATCCGAAGCAAAAGATAGAATTTTTCAGATAGCAGGTCACTATCTCTATGGTGAAGAAAAAAAAATAAGACTCCAAACTGTTCGTGGAGTTTTGGGTGAAAAGACTCTACTAACTCAAAGTGATCAAAGGGTTATAGCTTGGGAGTTGTTAATAACTTCAAGTCACCCCCTTGAAAAAGGCTATAGTGGGGCACCTGTTGTTGATTTAAAAACAGGTTTTGTTTTGGGTGTCGCTACTAATATGGAGAGAGAGGGAAGAGGAGGACTGGCTATTTCTGTGGAAGCTTTGAAAAATATTTGGTCTGAAATGCCTCCTGCTATTTCTCTACTTACATCACAAGAAAATGAAGATGGATATTTGTCTGAGTTTGTTAACTCTCAGTCCAATATTAATATTAAGAATAAAAAGCAAAATATGCAAGAAGCACCTGCTGTTGATTTTTTCTTTGGACGTACTGAAGAATTAAGCATACTAGAGAAATGGATTGTAGAAGATAATTGTCGATTAGTGGCAATTGTGGGAATGGGAGGTATTGGCAAAACTAATCTATCATCAAAGTTTTGTCAGGGAGGGATTGGTAAAACTGATTTATCTTTTACACTAGCTAAAAAGATTCAAAATGAATTTGAGTATGTTATCTGGAAATCTCTACGCAGCGCTCCTCCTGTAGAGGATATTCTAATAGATTTAATTAAATTTTTGTCAAATCAACAGGAGTTTAATTTACCGAATCAGTTAGAGGATAAAGTATCGCTTTTAGTTGAATATTTACAAGCAAAACGTTGTCTTTTAATCTTGGATAACGCTGAAAGAATATTAAAAGGAGAAGAACGTGCTGGACAATATCTAGAGGTATATGAAAGTTATGGTGAGGTTTTTAGACAGGTTGGCACAAGGGAACATCAAAGTTGTTTATTAATAACTAGCCGAGAAATACCAGAAGATATTTCTCAGTTAGAAGGAAAAAAAAGACCTGTGAGAATTTGATCATTATCTGGTTTAGATGAGTCAGCAGCAAGACAAATTTTTACCACAATAGGTTCTTTTTCTGGCTCCGATGAGGAATGGAAAATAATTATTGAATTCTATGATGGGAATCCTTTAGCATTAGAAGTTGTTGCCAGATATATTCGCAATCAATTAGGTGGTGATATTTCTCAATTTATAGAAGAAAATATAGAAGAAAAAGCAACAATTTTTGGCGATATTCAAGATTTGCTATATTGGCATTTTCAACGCTTTTCAAGCTATGAAAAAGAGGTCATGTATTGGCTAGCTATTAATCAAGAGCCAATTTCGCATTCAGAACTCAAAGATGATGTTCTATCGCAAGAATCACAAAGGAAAATCCCAGACACGCTTGAATCAATAGAACGAAGAATACCTATTGAAAAAAGTGACAGTGGGATTACTCTCCAACCCGTACTAATGGAATACATGACAGATCGATTAGTTGAAGAAGTTTGTGATGAAATAAAAACGGGAAATATTTCACTTTTAAAAAGTCATGCACTCCTTAAAGCACAAACAGCAGATTATATCAGAGAAACTCAAAAACGCCTGATTTTTAATCCACTGGTAGAGCTATTTAATGATTCTGATATATACATTGAAGATCGACTAGATGAAATTCTGGCAAGCTTGCCAAAACCTCGCTCATCTAGCCAAAAAAACAAACGGCCAAAACCAAGTTATGCTGCCGGGAATATTCTCAATCTTTTTTGTTATTTGGATATAGATTTAACTAACTATGATTTTTCTAACCTCGCTGTTTGGCAATCTTATCTTCAGGGGATAAATTTGCACGATGTCAATTTTTCTAATTCCGATCTAAATAAATCTGTTTTTACTCAAGCATTTGGTAATGTTTTATCAGTAGCATTTAGCCATGATGGAAAACTGTTGGCGGTAGGTAGCACTGATGGTGAAATTCATCTGCGACGAGTTGCTGATGGTCAACAAGTGTTAACTTGCAAAGGACATACTAATGGACTACGTTCGGTTGCTTTTCTACCAGACAATAAAACTCTTGCTAGTGCTAGTTACGATTGCACAGTGAAAATATGGGATATTAATACTGGTAAATGTCTCAAAACATTGGAAGGTCATACCAGTTTAATCCGTTCCCTTGCTGTCAGTCCTGATGGTAAAATAATGGCGTTGTCAGAAAAGAAGATGATTGAGAGAATGATCGGGGTGTATAGTTAAAGGAAAAATGTAATGGAATGTCCAGAATGTCGCAGCCACCACATCCATAAAAATGGTCATAGAAAAGGTAAACA
>JBARXI010000693.1:0-3235 GCA_049647275.1 Microcoleaceae cyanobacterium | reverse complement strand
CGTTTTGCATCTGACTCCATTTCTGTTACTGCAACTTCCACAGCTTTACCAAAACCGACTATTTGGGGAGTATACAAAGTGCCAGAGCGCATTCCTCTTTCGTGACCGCCCCCATGTATTTGAGGTGCTAATTTTACTCTCGGATCGCGACGACGGACATAGAGAGCGCCGACACCTTTTGGACCGTAAATTTTGTGGGCAGTTAATGACATTAAATCAATATTCATTGTCTGCACATCTAGAGGAATTTTACCAATAGCTTGTGCAGCATCAGTATGGAAAATAACGGAATTTTCTTGACATATTTCTCCTATTTTTGCCAAGGGTTGTAAGACGCCAATTTCATTATTTGCTGCCATGACAGAAACTAAAATTGTATCAGGACGTAAGGCGGTTTTTAGGGAAGTTAAATCAATAATTCCATCTGTATTTACAGGTAAATAAGTAACTTCAAATCCCAAGTTTTGTAAATAGACACAGGGGTCGAGCACGGCGTTATGTTCGGTGGCGATAGTAATAATATGTTTACCTTTATTGAAGTAAGCTTCAGCGACTCCTTTTAGAGCTAAATTATTTGCTTCTGTCGCTCCACTGGTAAAGACAATTTCTTCGGGGGTAGCGTTAATAGCTGAAGCTAAAATTTCTCTAGCTTTTTTAACTGCTGCTTCTGCTTCCCAACCATATTGATGAGTAATACTGGCAGGGTTGCCAAAATGTTCGGTGAAATAGGGCAACATTGTTTTTAATACTCTTTCATCAAGAGGAGTAGTAGCATTGCAGTCGAGATATATAGGACGTTTTAACATAATAATTACAGCAGTTTTCGAGTCTTGGAGGTACAAAGTTTTATTGCCCTAGGGAACAGGGAACAGGGAACAGAAAATATAAGAATAGTCTTACAACTATACCTCACTATCCTCAAAAGTGCTGTAATAGACATCTCCAGAAAAAGGGAGTAGAGAGTAAGACCTTGTATACAACGTCCGTACAGAGTAGGGGGAAATAATTGATAATTTCTGCGCGATAATTGATTTGATTTTTTATGATTGGAAATGTTTAATTGATAATTTGACCTAATTTTTTTAAGATACTAAGTACATTATAAAGTTCATTGGTTTGAGGATTAGAAATTGTGATTTTTTTAGATAAAGCATATTGAGGTAGATTTTGTTTAACTAATTTGATAAATTGAAAATCATCTCCATTTGTAACTAATCCAAAAATTGGTTGTTCTGGATGAGGATTAGCCATCATATAAGTAAGAGCTTGAGGGATACCATTAATTATAGATAATCCAGCATTTTTTGACTCAATTACTAATAACCATAAGTGATGTTGAAAAACTATTATATCAATCCGACCTTTGATAAGTTTATCCTGTGTTTCCACAGAAATATCAATAGAATTTTCATCTACAATATCAAAGGGAAGTTGATAAAAATCTGCCCAAGCAAGTAGGGGAGCAATAACTGTCATTTTTACCAAATTTTCGGAAATTTCCCGATGCTTAATGGCATTCAAATAATTTGCTTTTGCCCGGTCTAATACTTGTTTTTCTATATCGGTTATCTCAGGTAAATTATCAAACCATTCTCTAAAGAATTGAATGTCATCTGTTTGGCTGAGACTAAATTTCTGCTCAACATCAATAATATTTAGTTTATGTGCTTGGATAATTGCAGTCATATTTCTGGGCTATTATATTGGCAGATAGATATAACAGGACTTAGGCACAGACACTACTAGTAGGGGTGATTTCCTAACGGAATGCTCCGCAAACATCGAAAGCGGAGCATTCTGGAGGAAATTACCCCTACCAAAAACACTATTTATAAATACTTTGCGTCAGTCCTGTATAATTATAGTATATCTACTTGTTCTATTTTGGTTGTGCATCAAATCCATCTAGAAAAGGTAAAATTTCAGGATGTAATTATTTTTGCTACTATTCCAGAATTAAAATTAATCACTGAGAAGATTATACTGCTTTAGTAGTCTGTCAAAATTAAATTATTGACGAGTTATATTATGTCCGGATAATTAGGTATAAAAAAACTTTCTGTTTCCTATTCTCCTTGATATTGATTTTTCCTCCCTGTTCCCTGTTCCCTGTTCCCTGTTCCCTGTTCCCTATTACCGTTTATGAGGCTAACTGAAATGACCAGTGGGAATATCCTAACTCCTGTGCGTGAGTGAGAAACTCACATTATCAACACTTCAAAACTTAGGATAAAGACTATTAGTAGCGAGCAAAGGTTAGTTTATCCTAACTATTTGCCTTTTCTCAAATAATGTAATGACATTATCAAATAATAATTCAAGGAGAGAATAAATATGGAAAATTTATCCGACAATTTATCAAACCAAGATAATAGTATTAGTGACGCATCTGGTCTAATTAATTATGATGACTTATCCTCAACTCCGGATGGCATAAATCAAGACTTAAACCAGAATTTGACCGATAGTTTCCATCAGCAACAACAATTCGACTATCAAAATTCAAATATGGGTTTAGGGGAAAATCAAGACTTGGCTCAAAATGATTTTTCATTTGATAATTTGGCAAATCAAGATAGCGGTATTAGTGACAATTCTGGTTTACTTAATAACGATGACTTATCCTCAACACTGGATGATATAAATCAAGATTTTGGTACAGAAATTTCTGGAGTAAATTCTCAATCTCCATTACCAGAAATTTCTAGCTTTCAGCAAGAGCAAAATAATTTAAGTTTAAGTTCTCAGACTTTTGACAATCAAAATATTGGTTTATCTAGTCGTCAGATAGAATTTCACTCATCCCTATCTAATCAAGTTTTACATTATTCTGACGATGGATATCCTTATACAACTATAAGCGATTCTGGCAAGATTTATCTACATACAACTAACGATCGTGATGGTCATTATGAAGGTTATTTAAAAGGTCGTGATGTTTATAATACTGGTGATTATTATCTAGGATATGCAGGTACAGATGGTAAGGTTTATGATCATCATAATCATCCTGTTGGTTGGGTAGGTAATAATGGCAATGTTTACAATGAAAAAGGTATTCAAGTTTCCCATACAAATAAAGGAGTAGTTGGTGCTGCTGCTTATTTGTTATGTTCCTATTATGGAGGAGCAAATTAGTTTTTTAAGTAGGATTTTTTGCCCTAACTAGACATTGAATTTACCTTGGTCAGTAGTCGGTGCGTTACTAACGCACCCTACAAATACTAATATTTGA
>JBARXI010000692.1:0-8813 GCA_049647275.1 Microcoleaceae cyanobacterium | reverse complement strand
TAGCAATCCTATTTCAGTTATAAATTTTTGGTGGTGGTAGGTGGTAGGTGTTAGGTATTAGGTGGTAGGTAGAAGACAAAATAAATACATCTAAATTTTTCACAAATCATTTAGGATTGCTATATTTTAATTCAATACTGATTTTTTTTATAACTAAATTCGTCTTTGATCATTGAGCTTTCGGGTGGGCAATACCTATAATTTTCTTTGTCTAAAGGTTTTAGCTGACTACGCGCATTGCCCACATTATGCGTTTATTTATGCCGACCTACTTACCTAATATATTTTAATTAAATATTGATTTTTTTTATAACTAAATTCGTCTTTGATAATTGAGTAAATTTTCAGATCGCTATATTTTCCTTTCATAAACATATATTTTCGTAAGATACCTTCATACTTCATTCCCACTTTTTCCATAACCCTAGCGGAAGCTATATTTTTAATTTCACATTTTGCCTCAATTCTGTTTAACATCATGTTCCTAAACCCAAAATAAATAATAGCATTAACAACCTCAGTCATATAACCTTTTCCCCAGTATTTTTGAGAGAGCGTGTAACCAATTTCGGCTCTAGCATGTTCTATATTCCAGTTAATAAATCCAGCAGTGCCGATAAATTTTTTATCCACTTTGTGAACTATTCCCCAACTAGAAACTTGATTATTCTGATAATTATTAATCACATGATTCAAAAAAAGTTGAGTATCTTCAATAACATTATGAGTATACCAGCCAGTATACTTAGAAACTTCTGAGTCACTGGCATATTCAAACATATCATGTGCATCATCCATACACATTTTTCTAAGAATAATTCTATCTGTTTCTATAGTAGGTAAATTTTCAAATATATGTTTTGTATTCAATTTTATCTTTGTTATAACCTTGCTTCTATATAACTCTAATACCATGTCCGGTTGAACAGTTATAAATAATTAGGGAGGAGTCAGGATAGAGCGAATATTTTATAGTTTACATAATAAGTAGAGACTAAACATGAAACGTTCCTACTGCATTAGGGAAGAAAGTTTTTCTATAACTGTACAACTAGATTTCATATAATCAAGAGATAATAGCATTTTTGAATTTGATGATAAATCAGTATGGAGTTTTAGAATCTATTTGTAAATGCTATATCGTAGCAGATTGTAACTCTATCCGATACAAAGTCATAGGATTTTCATCAAACATCTTAACTGGGAACATAGATTAAGATTAAGATTAATATTAAGATTAAGCTGTACTATATCAACTTCGATGAGTGCTTTATTTCTGATGATAATAGGTTTGAGATTGTAGGTAAAAAAATTAGCCATTAGCCATAAAGAAGTTTTTTCAGCATTTTTAGTTCCAACGACAATCTTTTAATCTATCTCCCATTTATATTCCATATACTTAGCAGTTTTCTCAGCCATTTCCTTACCTAAAAGTATAGAAATAACGTATAGACACATATCAATTCCAGCAGATATTCCTCCAGAAGTAATAATTTGACCGTTATCAACAAACCTTTTATTTTCTAAAACCTGTGTAGTAGGTGCAACTGCTCTTAAATCATCAATAACTTGGTGATGAGTTGTAGCTTCCAAACCAACCAATAAACCAGCTTTTGCTAAAATTAATGAACCCGTACATACAGATAAAACCAATTCAGCTTGACGGCTACAATCTTGAACCCATTTAATCACAACAGAATTATTCATTAATTCTCTAGTGCCAAAGCCACCAGGCATAATTAAAATATTAGGTGTGGGGCAATCAGCAATTTCATAACTAGGATTAATACTTAAACCATTACGAGCTGTGATAGACTCCAATTTTTCTGCAACTGTATAAACCTCAAATAACTCATGATTATTTAATTCAGATGTGACAGAAAAAACTTCAAAAGGACCTGCAAAATCAAGAACTTCGACATCATTAAAAATGAAAATAGCTACTTTTTTTTTACTCATACTAAAAAAAACACAGGCGGTTGTTATTACTCTAATTTTAATACTTTTTATGCTCTTAATTTTGACACCAACACAGGCATCAACAACTCAACTTGAATATAGACTGAGGAAATTAGAAACAGATGTTTCTCGACTAAGTTCACAAATTAATAGATTACAATCTCAGAAATTAGGGAGGGAATTAACAGAATGCCCCCCATGTACTGAAAATACAGAAATAAACTCAAGAATCTTATCAGGAGACCCGATGTTCGATCGCCTGGCAACTCTAGTTATTGAACTTAAACAAGATGTAATAGAAATTCAAGAAAAATTAGCTCAACTTGAGCAATCAAATTAATTATTTGAGTGCCACTCTAAGCAAACCCTGAGAGTGGCACAGATTTTCTAGTTTAGAACCTGGAGACTACTGGATGACACCGAAATAGTAGCCTGCCACAACAAAGTTAATAGCCAAAAGTAGTAAGGCCCAACCTGCACGAAAAGAATATTTCATAAAAACACCTAGTTAAGTTTGGAAACTCAGTCTCTTTAGAACTGAGAGGAAAAATGACAAAGCGCAGTTTTAACCGCAGTTGTTTGGGTTCAGGTTTTTGGTTGGAACCTGAAAACCAACACCCTTACGGGGCGATGTTAGCTTAGCCAATGTTATCTAGGCTTGTTAGGCTTACAGAACTGCCTCAGTGACCTTAAGGCTGTTTAACTGCAAACGACAGAGCGGGGAACTAGCTTCGCATTCCAAGGTGTCGTGACCTAAATAACGTAGTCAATTAAGACTTAAGCTGGTCAGTATGACTTGATGATTACTCATGCAAGTCCAGTCTCTTTAGAGCTTGGTTACTAACATTTATATTGGGATCGAGAAAATATTATCATAGAATTGATTCAAATACCCTCTCCAGCATGATAGGAACTACGAACTAGAGGGCCAGAACGAACATGAGAAAAGCCCATTTGTCTAGCGATCGCCCCAAGTTGCTCAAATTCCTCTGGTGTCCAATACTTTTGGACCGGCAAATGTGCCAAAGAAGGTCGCATATACTGGCCAATAGTTAAGCGATCGCATCCCACCCCCTTCAAATCAGCCATTGCCGAAATCACCTCAGCTTCAGTTTCCCCATGGCCCAACATCAACCCCGACTTAGTAGGGATGCTAGAGTCCAACTCCTTAACAATTCGCAATACATCAAGCGATCGCTCATACTTGGCCCCACGACGCACAGGTCCTTGCAAGCGTCGCACAGTCTCAATATTATGGTTATAACAAGCAGGACGAGCATCCACAACCAGCTTAATCCGTGCCCGTTGCCCTTCAGCCAGAGACACAGACAAACTCTCACCCCTCACCCCATCCTGACCGCCCCAAAAATCAGCAGTCAAAACCTCAACCTTTGCTTTTGGGTTCCGTTTTCTAATCGCAGCCATAGTCGCCACAAACCAACCAGCACCCCCATCCGGCAAATCATCCCTAGCCACAGAAGTCAAAACCACATACTCCAACCCCAACAACTCCACAGCCTCAGCCACTTTTTGCGGTTCCTCCGGGTCCAAAGGCATCGGAGCATGACCCTTATCTACTTGACAAAATGCACAAGACCTAGTACAGGTAGGACCCATTAACAAAAAAGTAGCAGTCTTCTGGGCATAACATTCACCACGGTTAGGGCAACGACCCTCCTCACAGATCGTATAGAGCTGACGCTGCTTTATAATTTTCTGTACTGTAGAAATATCACTAGCTTTCCCCAAAGAAGGACGCAGCCACTTGGGCATACTCTTAATTTGGGCTTTCATCTCAATAGCATTCACCTGAGTTAATTTTGATTGACCATTTTTTGTCGCCATAGCTATAGATATAAAAAAACATACGATTCTGCGTTCCTATATTAAATCAGATGAATAATAGAACCCAGGATTAGCTATATTTATGGCTGAGGATAAGAACATAGATAAGATTAACTTGAAAACCCTAACTCATCACTGGAGGAGTCCGTCGTGGCAGGACACAAAATTTTAGTTATCGATGATAGTAAAGTCATTAGAGTAAGAGTCCAAGAAATGCTTCCCCAAGGAAACTTTAATGTCTTAGAAGCAAAAGACGGCCAAGAGGGACTGAAATTCATTATTAAGGAACGTCCAAACCTGATTATGTTGGATTTTCTATTACCAAAAGTTACTGGTTGGGAAGTATTTCAGAAAATACAATCCCAGCCTCAACTAAAAAAAATTCCCCTAGTTCTCATGTCAGGTAGAAAAGAAGAGGTAACAGAAAAAATCCCCGAACCTTTCGATAAATATTATTTTGCTTTTCTAGAAAAACCATTTGAGAAAAAAGAATTAACTGCAGCCATTAAATCAGCTTTTGACTTGGCGAAAAAACGGCCTGACGAACAAGTCGAAGCTGCTGCTTCAGGAGATAGTTCTGCTGAAATTAAGGCATTGCAAACTCAAGTCAAGAAAATGCAAGCTGAAATCCTGGCATTGAAAAAACAAATGGGTCAACTTGTGACTATTATCAAGCAAAAGTTGAAGTAGTTAAATTAGACATCAAACATTTTATTTATCAGTCTTAATTTTTGTTTTCCCCGCGAATATTATTGATAAATTCGGGGGATTATTTATGATTTTTGGATTCTATAGCAATCAGGAATTAGATGTGAGAATTTTACTGTTATCTAAAAATCGAGAATCTAGTGGTTTTAAAATTCATAAGATACAGTTTTTCCTTCTCCTCTGTTGCCTGTTGCCTGTTGCCTAAAATCCTAGAATATCTCACAATTCAGATAAGATTGCTATAGTTGCCAACTTTGTTAATAATATTTCAAATATTTCATTTCTACTACCCTAATCTACGTTTGAACTAAAAACAAATTATGGTCATAGATTCAGAATTTCTAACTCAACTGCAAACCTCCACACCTCGACTGCTTAATTTACTCGCAGGTTTTTCTCAAGTCAAGGTATTAGTAGTAGGAGATTTAACACTTGATGAATTTATGACAGGTCAAGTGGAACGACTTTCTCGCGAAGCACCAGTATTAATCCTGCGTCACGAAACTACCGAGCGAGTACCTGGAGGAGGGGCTAATGCCGTCTATAATTTTGCTAAGTTGAGAGCTCAAGTTCAGGTTGTGGGTTTAGTGGGAAAAGATGAGCAAGGTATAGCACTGGGTCATATTTTTGAAATGGCTGGAGTTGATACTACTGGAATTTTAGTTGACCCACAGCGTCCCACTGTGACTAAAACCAGAATCTCTGGTCACGCTCGTCAGTCTGTAACTCAGCAAATTGTTAGGGTAGATCGAAAATCCGATGATTTGCCAGACATAAATTTGCAGTTGCAATTAGCAAAGTGTATTCAGCAACAAGTTGGAACAGTAGATGCAGTGATTTGTTCAGATTATGGGGATGGAGTTTTGACTGCACCAGTTATAGAGGCAGCTATTTCTCATCCCCAAAGAATTATTGTAGATACTCAGAAAGATTTACAACGCTACAAAGGTGCAACTCTATTTACACCAAATCTGCCAGAGGCTGAGAAAGCGGTGGGATATGCTATTACTACTTTGGAAAATCTTTATCAAGCTGGATGCGACCTGCTGAAGTTAACAAATGCTAGGCAGATTTTAATTACTCGTGGTGAAGAAGGAATGACTTTGTTCGATCGCATAGCTCCCAAACATAACCCAAATTCTCCCCCACCTTCTTTTACTATTACTGGCAGTGGTGATACTTCTATTTATTGTTGGCATATTCCAGCTTTTAACCGAACCGATGTTTTTGATGTCACTGGTGCTGGTGACACTGTTGTCGCTGCTTTAACGTTAGCTTTAGGTATAGGTGCTTCTACTTGGGAAGCTACAGTTTTAGGAAATTTAGCTGCTAGTCTGGTAGTGCGTAAATTTGGAACTGCAACTACCACGGTGGATGAAATTACAGAGGCTTTGCAAGTATTGGTTAGTTAGCATTAATCTGCATTTTTTACTTGATTTAGCGAATACTAAGCACTTCAACAATTATGTTAAAAGCTGCTGCCACTGTACTTTATAAACCTGAACCTGGAATACGCTTATCATGTCCGGTTAAATACTTATAAATAATAGCATTTTGAAAAAATAATGCTATACGTGACTAAAACTTCAATTATTAAAGCAGTTTTCACTTAGGTAAACAACAGTAGAGACCTTCCATGGAACGTCCCTACAAGGGTTTTTATTCTTAGGAGTGTGTTCCATCTTCCTAAAAACCGCTATAAATAATTACTCCGGTTGGCATGAATTTTGAACTGTTATATCATGTCCGGATAAGAGCGTGATAGAACTCCGTTCCGCTTACGCGACCAAAAAACTTTCTCCTCTTATTCTTCTTTTTCTTCTTCTTCTTTTTTCTCCTCTTCTTCCTTTTTCTCCTCACTAATGATCCGGACTTGATATAACACAAAAGTCCCCCTAAAAAGGCAGGGCTAATTCATGTTCGCTGCTAGAATATTCACAACCCTATACTTTTTGTTTAGTAATTTTAGCCAGATGTACGAGATTTTATGAGTTCGATTTTTATTTGATAACAACAAATTAGCCCTGTGCCTAAAAGAGGGGTATAAATACCTGATTTTTCCCTCTATTTTATGCCTTATTCCCGCTGCAAATTGTAAATAGTTTGTGGTTGTAGATTTTTAAAAACTTTTAATAAATCATTTTTTTTGAAACTTTGACGTTCGAGCTGTATTTGTAAAGTAGTCATTGGATCTAAACCAGTAGATATGAGAAATTCCAATTTAATTAGGTCAGACCATCTAGCTATATCCTGTAATATCATTGTAATTGCCTGTAGATAAAAATGATTTACTTCTTGATACCAATTAGAGTTAGTTAATGTAGATTGTTCTAAACCAAAATTAACTATTAAAGGTGCTTGAGTAAATATTGCCATTGCTACAGGTCTAGTTTCTTCCTGTAACAGAAAATCATACTTTTTGATTAAACTGCGGAGTTTTTCCAAATATTCATAACGACGTTTAATTCGAGGTTTAATAGCTTTAGCCAAAAGAGTTTCCGATGGATTTTCTTCTGTTTGCCCAGAGGAATTATCTCCTATTTTTTCGTCATTCCAATCAATAGCAATTGTAATTAAATAACTGCGTAATAAAATATGACCGAGTTTTTGGGCTTTTGTCGCCAAATAACCAGAATTATAATCCGTAGTTTCTATTAACAAAGGCACCCGGTCAACTATTTCAATTCCATAACCATTTAAACCAGCAATTTTCCGAGGATTATTTGTAATCAAATTAATTTGTTTAACTCCCAAATCATTCAATATCTGAGCCCCCATACCATAATTTCGTAAATCAGCCGGAAACCCCAAACGCTCATTAGCTTCCACCGTATCCAATCCCATATCTTGCAACGAATAAGCCTTAAGTTTATTAATCAAACCAATACCCCTACCTTCCTGTCGCAAATATACAACCACCCCAACTCCAGCATTTTCAATCATTTTCATAGCTGCTTGCAACTGCATCCGACAGTCACAACGTAGGGAGCCAAAAGCATCTCCGGTAAGACACTCAGAATGCACCCGCACCATCACAGGTTTTTCCTTGAATTCTTCTGGGTTGCCTTTGACAATAGCAATATGTTCAGAGTTATCTTGAGTATTGCGGTAAGCGTAAATTTGGAAGTCGCCAAACTGGGATGGTAACTTAGCAACAGCTTCTCGGTAAACAAAGCGATCGTGTTTGAGGCGATAACTGATTAAATCAGCAATACTAATCAGTTTCAAGTTATGAGTTTGAGCGTATTCAACTAATTGAGGTAATCTCGCCATCGAACCATTTGGGTTTTGAATTTCACAAATAACCCCAGCCGGATACAAACCAGCTAATCTAGCTAGGTCAACTGCTGCTTCTGTATGACCAGCCCGTTTCAATACTCCTCCCTCTCTCGCCCGAATGGGAAAGACATGACCGGGGCGACGTAAATCTTCTGCTTTGGTAGTAGTGTTAATCACAGCTTGAATTGTACGGGCCCGGTCTTCGGCTGAGATGCCTGTGGAAACCCCCAAATCTGGCGAAGCATCGATGCTGACAGTAAAAGCTGTTTCGTTGCTGTCTGTGTTTTTGGTGACCATGAGTGGGATGTCGAGTTCATCTAGGCGATCGCCTGTTAATGCCAAACAAATTAAACCCCTAGCTTCGACTGCCATAAAGTTAATCATATCTGGGGTAGCAAATTGGCCCGCACAGATTACATCTCCTTCATTTTCTCGATGTTCGTCATCGACTACTACTATACAACGACCTGCTTTGATGTCAGCTAGGGCAGCATCAATAGAGTCAAACTGAAATTGTTGATTTGGTTGTGTATTCACCTAAAATATCTCCTGTATATTATCCTGTGCAATTTTCCTAGTGGTCTGTCAAGGTAGAAATGACAATTTAAAATAGTAAAATAGGTAGAATCTCCCTATCTATACAAAATAGTCAACTACTCAAAGCTAGCTAGATAGATAGACCACTAGCTTTAGCTACGGGATTTCTGACAGAAGGCTTCTTTCTCAGGTTTTGTAATTTTTTTCAAAGTGTGCTGATAGTACGGTAATATTTTTTCTGATTAAGGTATACAAATATTACACCATCCGCTAGCCTACTCAAGTATAGTAACAGCAATGACTAAATTAGGGAGGCACTTGAGAATTTACATGAGGTTTAACAATTAACAATTAATTAATATTGAAGAAGGCAGAAGGCAGAAGGCAGAAGGCGTGATGTGAAAATTGCATAGGGATTCTAACCCTAAACAATTTTAAGCACTCCAGTTGACGGTGGGGTATTAAACCCGCTACAGAAAAGATAA
>JBARXI010000691.1:0-4933 GCA_049647275.1 Microcoleaceae cyanobacterium | reverse complement strand
CTCTTATTTTTAATAAGAAACATCTCAAATACTGAGAAATACGTCAAATAAAGTATGAGTGCTTGATGGTCAGAAAAGAGCTAAAATCAAGTGATAGAAAGACTTTAGAAATTTTTGGAGAGGTCTATTACTCCTATTCAAACAGTCATTTTAGCCAGCAGCATTCTGCTGACTGGAACAATTATTTGGTGGATGAAAATATCAGATTTAGGCAAGGCAATGCGCGCTCTAGCTAGTGATGCGATGCTGGCTAGAGTTTGTGGTATTGACCGCGATCGTGTGATTCGGTGGGCTTTTGCTATTGGCTCCTGTCTAGCGGGGATAACAGGCATCCTGATTGCCCTAGACTTGGACATGACTCCCACCATGGGAATGAACCCAATGCTGATGGGAATGGTCGCCTTTATAATTGGTGGCCTAGAGCGGCTAATAGGTGTAGTGTTAGGAGCATTAGTCCTTGGTTTTCTACAACAGCTTGCCGTTTGGTCAATTGGTGTAGAGTGGCAAAACGCGATCGCTTTCATTGTTCTATTAGGCTTTTTACTCTTTCGACCACAAGGTTTTTTGGGAAGAAGGACTCAACGAACAGTTCGACAAACAACAGTATAGCGCTACGCGCAATTCAAAAGTAAAAAGTTAAAATGAATCCCTGACTGGGTTTGAGCATTTATAAATATCCTAACCGTTGCTTCGACTGCTATATAAGAACTTATGAACTATCTAATCCACATCCTAATTTTAATAGAAATTTACTACATTCTTGCCACTGCTCTGAACCTGATCGCTGGTTATACCGGACTCCTATCAATTGCTCAAGCAGCTTTCTATGGAGTAGGGGCTTATATTGGATCTTTGATGGCTTTAAACTTAGAAACACCCTTCTTAGCTAATTTGTTCTGCGCTGCTGTACTTTGCGCCTTATTTGGGATTTTACTGGGTTTACCCTCACTGCGAATTCGCGACGACTACTTCACAGTTGCAACTCTAGCCTTTCAGATCATTACTTTCAATATAATGAACAATTGGGTTTCCCTGACTGGTGGACCTCTGGGGGTAGCTGGAATCCCTGAACCAAATATTTTTGGATGGAATTTGTCTCCTTCCAGTAACTTCTTACTGTTTACCACGTTAGTGTGTGGGTTTGTGCTTTGGCTAATTCATCGCCTGGTTTCGTCACCTTTTGGTCGGGTTCTCAAGGCAATTCGAGAAGATGAGCTTTTCGCTCTCTCTCTAGGTAAGAATATTGCTGTTTACAAACTATCTATCTTTGTTCTTGGTGCTGGGTTAGCAGGGATGGCTGGAGTTTTATATGCCTATTATATTAGTTTCATCGATCCATTTACTTTTACTGTTAGTGAATCTGTATTGATTCTGGCGATGGTAATTATTGGTGGAGCGGGAACATTGCTTGGTCCAATAGTCGGGGCGACAATATTGATAATCCTCCCAGAGCTTTTACGTTTTGTGGGTTTGCCTATTGCTCAAGCTGCTTATCTGCGCCAAATTTTATACGGTAGCTTAATGGTGGGTTTTCTGATTTTGCGTCCTCAAGGATTAGCAGGCTATAATAGCTTTGGTCAGAAATAACCCAGAAGTACAATGGGAGAAAATCTTTTAGTTGTTGAGGGACTTTGTAAGCACTTTGCTGGTGTAGTAGCACTGGATGACTTCTCCTGTGTTGTCACCAGGGGTGAAATTGTGGGACTGATTGGCCCTAATGGTGCTGGCAAGACAACTGTGTTCAATGCTATTACTGGTTTTCTGCCATTGGAAGCTGGAACTATTCACTTTCAAGGAGTAAATTTGACTCACCAGTCCTCAGCTCAGATTGCCTCCCTTGGAATCGCGAGAACTTTTCAGAGGTTACGCCTTATCGGTCAAATCAGTGTCCTAGACAACGTACTCCTAGCCTTTCCAAACCAACCTGGAGAAAAATTATTTAACGCGGTCTTTCGTCATCAAATTAGTCAAGCTCAAGAACGGCTCAATCGAGAACAAGCTTTTCACCTTCTAGATGAAGCAGGGTTAGCAGACAAAGCAAAAGTTCCAGCCAATTCTCTATCCTATGGGCAGCAAAAACTTTTAAGTCTGGTTTGCTGTCTGGCAAGGAATTCACCTCTCCTCCTTCTAGATGAGCCAGTAGCAGGTGTTGCTCCGCACATGGTAGATAAAACTCTGTCTATAATCCATAATCTGCCTAACTATAGCCGTTCCGTTATTATGATTGAGCATGACATGGAAGCTATAGACCAAGTATGCCATAGATTGATCTTCATGGATGCAGGATCTAAGATTTGTGAAGGGACTCCCCAGGCGGTGCGTCATGATTCTAGGGTAATAGAAGCTTATTTAGGCTAGTCTTAGAGTAGATATAACTTCAAGAAATTATCGAATAAAGGAGTAAATATGAAATGGAACTCAAAGGATAGGGATGAGTGGGTTACATGGTTCGGGGTATTTATAATAGCGTTATTCGCCTTAGTTCTCATCAGGATAACTGTTACTATATTTGACCTATCAAATATAGATTTGGGAATTGAAATAGTCAAGCTTTTATTACAACTTATAATTGTTATCATTATAGGAGGAACATTTAGTTATATTGTAAAAGAGATACAATATGAGCAACAGAAACGAGAAGCGATTAAAGAACTAAAAAAATCACTTTTAGATCAACTATTAGATGATTACTCACAGGTCAAAAATGTTCGGCGTTTACTCCGTGCTCGAGGTATAACACCAATTAATTTACCTAATGATCTAAAGTCTTTTTTACAAAAAATCTATGACGATGAACTTAAAGAACAACTTGAAAATTCCACAGATACTAAAATAGAAGAATTTGTAGAGGAGCTTAAGAAAGCAGAAGGAAAGCGGGAAGTTTTGCCTGAAGTTTACAATCAACAATTAGAGATACTTAACAATATTCAACTAAATCTAGAAGTGATCGGCACAAGAATTAGATCATCGCAATATCTTTTTACTCAGGGAGAGCAGCTCGTAAAAGATATTCGCCAAATGGACAAATATTTGGGAACGATCGTTCACGAGTGGGAGAGAAATCAGGGTAGATTGAATAATAATGCAATTTCACCTTTATTGAGTGATAAAAACTTTCAAAAACTTAGTGATTTTCTAACGTTAATCTATGAAAAACCTTCTAAAATTTCACGATTTGAGAATTCAAGATTTAAGACTGAGTTTGTTGACATTTATAGGAAAGTGGTTGCAGTAATTCAGAAAGAGATACTAGAAATAAGGGAGTGAGACGTACAGTTAAGATGCCAGAAAAACTATTAACAGCAGACGATCAAGAACCATCCTCAAGAAGTCGTAAAGTCTTGTTAGAGTTGGAGGAAGTAGATACAGGTTACGGAAAAAAACAAATTCTGTTCGGTGTTTCTCTGAAAGTTGATCAAGGTGAAATAGTGGCACTGATAGGTTCCAATGGTTCTGGAAAATCGACAACACTTAAAGTAACTTTTGGCTTACTACCAACCTGGAGAGGGCGAATCTTAATTGCTGGAGTTCCCATTCAGGAAACTTCCCCAACTGACAATATAATCAGAGGTATGAGCTTTGCTCCTCAAGGTGGACGAGTTTTTGATAATCTCACAGTGCTTGAGAATCTAGAGCTAGGTGGCCTTCACCTGCGCAAGACTCTACGCCGTCAGCACATTGAAAAAATTTTTCACTTATTTCCGCTTCTCGCAGAACGTTCCAAGGATATAGCGGGAAATCTCAGTGGGGGACAGCAACAAACACTTGCTTTAGGACGCTCTCTGGTCTGCGATCCAACTCTTTTGTTACTTGATGAGCCGTCGCTAGGACTTTCGCCTACTGGAGTCAGTGCTACTTTTGAGCAAATATCACAAATTAATCGTCAGCTAGGAACTACAATACTTATTGTTGAGCAAAAGGTACGAGCAGTTTTAACTCTTTGCGATCGTGTTTATGGCTTTAAATTAGGCAAGTGCGTGTTTTGTCAAACTCCTGATGAGCTGAGAACTCATGATGACAGATTAAAAAAATTATTCTTATAAGGGTTGGGATTGGAGAGTGAAAAAAATCGGGGGAGATAACAATATATAGTAAGATGGACAAATGTCTAATTACTCCGAACCCGTCATCTACGAGGGCGAAAATTTTCAGGGGAGATGAGTGAGTTGAGGGCTTAATAATCCCCTCTAGTTCCGGTTGTAAACTGTATGATAAATTTCTATCTCCCCTGAAAAAAATCACTCTCCTACAGTTATTTTTCTGACTCTTGAGTAGTTTTGCTACCTCGTTTTTTACGCCTGGATATTTACCGATTCTGTTACTCCAATAAGTCCAGTTACATATACTTAGGTGTCTTAAGGAGGTTTCCTCGTTTTCATATATCTTTAATTACGACTGATTTAGTGGGGTAAAATCTCCCGGAGGGTTCTGTATGGTTGTTGGTATATGTGGAACGATACATATACCCATTGACCCTCTGGCTGTTGCCCTACATTCCATAGCTACCTTTGGAATGGTTTAGTTTGACGAGAGTTTTATTACCTTCCTGTTCGTCCACTTGTCAGTCTTTGCTAGCGGTATTGTCACTGGTGACTGCTATCTTCCCGCGTTTAGACCAGCTCCACGGATTGATGTTCAATCTCTACCGTGTGGTCTATGCTGTCAACCCAACAACAAGGCGGATGGAATTTCACCACCAAGATGATATGAATTATTTCGTGAACTGAGTCGGCTCAGTTGTATTTCACGATACGGCTTATTATACCTAGCTTGTAGACCAGCTTTTAAGCCAACGAGTCGCACCGTTCCATTACTACCGATCGCCCTTATACTCTTATGTGATTAGGCATATCCCCAATCCCACCAGTCTTCACAATCAATTCCAAAGAATCCTAGGATAAAGCAAACTCGACGGGAAAAGTCTATAACATCC
>JBARXI010000690.1:0-9760 GCA_049647275.1 Microcoleaceae cyanobacterium | reverse complement strand
CTTTGTTATAAATACTTAAAACCGGAGCAAATATCTGCTTAATGTAAGTAAATTCTCGATCGCCTCCATAATAAAAAGCAATTGATTCAGCATTTTCTCGAATTCTCACTAAGCTAAATCGGAAATTAGCCTCTCGTTTCAGTTGTTCTTTTTTAATCGGAATCAAAATTTTGCCAAAACCTATGGTTGTAATTAGCATACCTCCGAGAGAATATATGACTAAAATCAGAACTAATAATTTTGATTTTTCCCAAAGTAAAATGCCAAATGTAACTAAGTTAATAATTGCCAAGGTAAACTGCCTAAATAGACTCACAGAACGATGACAAAATGCTGCAATATCTTCTGAAATTCGCTGGTCGGGATTATCAATTTCTGGATAGAAGGTATTTATTTTATAAAAACAATCGTTTTGGAAATACTTATCTAAATAATATTTAGTTAGCCACTCTCTAGAATACAAACGAATTTTATCTTCTAAATACTGCCAAGTAGCAACGGTCACTGCTAAAAAAATAGAAGCACCAATATATAAAAATGCAGATTGCCAGAATCTCTCAGAGTCCAAATCAACTAAAGCAGAAATTAGTTCTCCTTGTTGCTTTAGTTGATTAACTGCTATGGTTGAATCTAAACTGAGAAAACAAAGCAGTAATATGAGTAAACTAATTGCTCGCCATCTTTCAGGAGAATCCCACCAATATAGTTTACCAATTGACCAAAAACTGTGGAACGCGCTGAAATCAAGCTTGATATTTTTCATCTTCTATCTGTATTTCATGTTCGATCTAATTTAGATATAAATTGTTTTCAAATTATCTCATAATACCTGTAACAAAGTTAATAATTACTGTCTTATATCATGTCCGGATAATTAGTGATGAAAAATTTTCTTCTCCTCTTCCAACTTCAACCCTCCTGACTCCTGACTCCTGACTAAGTTATTTATAAGTATTCAACCGGACATGATATTAATCATCGTCTTTCTTCTCATTCACATCCCTGCCATCAGCCCCAACTTGACCATATTTAATCCATTTTGGTTTTACAGGTTTAGCTTCAATAGTAGGTTCGCGATCGTAAAAACTAGGCTTCTTCGGAAAATCTTTAACAGGTATATCCTCAACCACCTGCTTCATAAACTGTCGCCAATTATAAGCTGCCGTACTACTAGCACCCCAAGTCGGTTTATTATTATCATTCCCCAACCAAATTCCCGTTGCCACTTGCGGAATATAACCCATAAACCACAAATCTCGCGCATCCTCAGTCGTACCCGTTTTCCCAGCAACAGGTCGGTCATACAAAAAAGCATTCGTACCGCTACCATATTTCACCACATTTTCCAACATCCAGGTAACAATAGCAGCAGTATCCTTGTCCAACACCTGCTTTGGTTGAACATAAGCCTCATAAATAACCTGACCATTTTGATTAATCACTTTTTTAATTCCATGAGCTGGAATAAACTTACCCTCAGCAGCTAAAGTAGCATAAACATTAGTTAACTCTAATAAATTCACCTCCCAACTACCCAAAGCCATAGAATATGTTGCCTTAATCTCAGATTTAATCCCCATATCGCTCGCCAACTTCATCACAGGCTCAAATCCCACATCCATCAACACCTGCACCGCCACCACATTCACAGAATAAGCCAAAGAATCAATCATCGATCGCCAGCCACCATATCTCTTACCATAATTTCTTGGCTTATACCCATCCACTGTAAACGGTACATCTCGATAACCATCGGTGGGAGGAAAACCAGCAGCAATAGCAGCAGCATACACAATACTTTTAAAAGTAGACCCTGGTTGACGTTGCGCTTGAATAGCTCGATTAAATTCGCTCTCGACAAAATCTCGACCCCCAACCAAAGCTTTAACTTCTCCAGTAGCAGTCTCAATAGCAACTAACGCTGCCTGATCGAATCTTTGACGAGCGCCATCAATATCAACAGCATTTGTAATTACCTCTTCCCCTATTTTCTGCCAATCTCGATCCAAAGTAGTTTCAACTGTCAAACCTCCTGCTTCCAAAACTTCTGGGGAAATATATTTAGGTAATTCTTTCTGAATATAATTGGCAAAATATGGAGCTTCAACTATCAGTCGTTTAGGCGCGCTAGGTTGTACTTCCATCGGTTTAGCTGCTGCTATTTTTGCCCTATCTACAGTAATTAAACCTGCTCTTTGCATTTCTGCCAACACTAGATTTCGACGACTTTTAGCTACTTCTGGGTTAACCAAGGGCGAATATTGACTGGGTGCAGGAGGCAAACCTGCCAAAGTCGCCATTTCTGCTAATGTTAGCCCGGAAACAGGTTTGCTAAAGTAAACCCAAGCAGCGTCAGCTACGCCATAAGCACCCGAACCCAGATAAACTATATTTAGGTATAATTCCAGAATTTCTTGTTTAGATAACTCGCTTTCCATTTTCCAAGCTAACATTGCTTCTCTGAGTTTACGCCAGATAGTTTGTTCCATATCAAGGAAAACCATCCGCGCTAACTGTTGGGTCAGGGTGCTACCACCTTGAACAACTTCTCTAGCAATTAAATTGGATACAAATGCTCGAATAACTCCTGGATAATCTACTCCTGTATGTTGATAAAAACGCCTATCTTCAATAGCAATAAAAGCTTGAACTAAAGGAGTGGGAATATCTTCTAATTTTATTTTTTCTCTAGTAGCAGGTCCGACTTGTTGGATAATTTTACCATCGGCTGCTTTGATTGTTAAAGTACCGTCTCTACTATAGGAGGAAATATCAGCAATTTCTGGTAAACTTTGTTCTAATTTCCGCCAAGTTAATCCACCATAAATAATTATACTACCAATTCCGATGCCACCTAAACCTAGCCAAAATCTCCGCCGACGGTAAATAGCTTTTTTGCCTATTAATAGTCTGACAATATTGTTATTAGTTTTGTGCGAGGAAAATATCTGTTGTTCATATAAATTTTCTAGGCTAGTAAAATCAGTCTTATCTGAGGGTTTATGAGCGAAATTTAGTAACTTTTTTAGACTAAATTTTAGTTCAAATTTCCGAGGCAAACCAGAGTTTTTTCTTCTTCTTTTTCTGTGTTTTGCTGTGGCAGTATCACGTTGTTTACCCTGAGTTTTTTCTTCTTCAAATTGGGGGGCTCGCAGAGGGGCGTTAAATTTTTTTCCCAACATATTTGATACAGAGTTGAAGCTTTTTTTATTTTTTGTGACTTGAGACTCCGTATAACTAGATTTTCTAATAATATTTTTATTTGTTTCTGGGAATGTTTCTCTAATATCTTGATTATCTTTATCTTTATCTTTCACTTTAACCTCTTAATATCAACTTTCATTACTATAAAAATACTTGTGCTTCTTCTAACTCCCGATTTTTATTATTTTCAGAGAATTGTAGTTCATAGAGATAAGCATACCTCCCCTCTTGAGCAATTAATTCGGCATGAGTTCCCATTTCCACAATCTTGCCTTTTTCCATAACTACAATTAAATCAACATGATAAATAGTTGACAGTCGATGAGCAATAACTATGCTAGTACGTCCTTGAAAAAGTTGTTTCACAGAATCTTGAATCAATTTTTCTGACTCAGTATCTAAAGCCGAAGTTGCTTCATCTAAAATAACAATTTGGGGATTTTTTAGCAAAACTCTGGCGATCGCTATTCTTTGCCTTTGTCCCCCTGATAATTTCACTCCTTTTTCACCAATAATAGAGTTATAACCATCCGGAAAGCTCATAATAAAGTCATGGGCATTAGCCGCTTTTGCTGCTGTTTCTATTTCTTCATCTGTTCCATCTAGTTTACCGTAAGCAATATTATCTCGTACTGTACCGTAGAACAGTAATGTTTCTTGGGGAACAATGCCAATATGCGATCGTAATGAACTTAAACTTACATCTTTTAAGTCATGTCCATCAATTAAAATTCGCCCCTTTTTTGGGTCATAAAAACGAGCTGCTATTTTAGCAATAGTACTTTTTCCAGCACCAGAAGAACCGACTAAAGCGACCGACATTCCTGGTTTAATATCTAAGTGAAAATTGTCAATAACTAACTCATCATCTTGATAACCAAACCCCACTTCTTCAAATTTAATATTACCTTGAATAGAGGTTAAATTAATGGCATTTTCCTTGTCACTAACTTCCAGTTTGGTATCTAGAATTGAAAAAATGCTTTGAGCTGATACTGTCGCTCTTTCAATCATACTTATTAATCCATTAAACCGATTAATTGGTTTATTTAAAAGGGTGACATAAGTTAAAAGAGCTGTTAATTCCCCAATGGTTAAACGACCAACCATTATTGCCCAAGCACCAAAAACTAATGTAATTACATTACCTAGTTGATTCAAAGTATTAATTATCGGTGTAGATATAGACAAAAACCGAGTTGCCTGAAGGTTTGTCTCCATATAGTTATGACTAAATTCAGTAAATCTGTCAATTTCATACTGCTCATTACCAAAAGATTTGATTATTGTAATATTCGATATCGTATCTTGTAAATGATTGCTAATTATCTCCCTTGCCCGATTTGAATCTTGGAATATTTTTTTTAGTCTTTTCTGAGTAAATTGTAAAAGATAAATAATCAAAGGCCAAGTCAGGGCGATCGTAATAGCCAGAGGCCAGTTGCTGATTAAGAAATAAATAAAAACGACAATAAAAGCAAAACTATCAATTAAAATCGCGATTAAATTAGAATTAAGTAATTGCCCGACAATTTCTATATCTCTTCCCAGTCGTAATATTAATTCCCCGGTACGTTGATTTTCAAAATAACTGATGGATAAGAATTGAAGATGTTGATATAATTGTATGCGAATAGTTTTAATTGTTTTTTCGCCAAATATTTTTATGGCATACAATTGAAAAAAAGACAATATACTTCCTACTAAACTCATCAACAGGATAAGTGCCCCTACCCAAGGCAGCATATTAAATTGTTTTTCGGGAATAATTACATCAATAACATAGCGATTAATTTGGGGTACAAAGAAAGTAATAAATGAGGCAAAAATTGTTAATAATATGCCTACGAAAAATGGTATTTTATGTGGCAAGCCATAACTAAACAGGCGCAGGTATACATTCTGAGATTCTACTTTGTCTTCCGATTTTTCTGGCTCAACCTGAGTATTAATTTTGTCAATTGTATTAGCTTTTATCATTACATCAGTTAAAAGTTAAAAGTCAAAAGTAATCTCTGACAATTGTTAACGCAGTTCCTCCGACCGGAGGCTAACTAAAATGACTGAATCCATTATTGTCGTAGACCGACATATCTAAAATCAACTCAAAAGTCAAAAGTCAAAAGTTAAAAGTAATCTCTGACAATTGTTAACGCAGTTCCTCCGACCGGAGGCTAACTAAAATGACTGAGTAGATTATTGTCGTAGACCGACATATCTAAAATCAAGTCAAAAGTCAAAAGTCAAAAGTTAAAAGTAATCTCTGACAACTGAACCCCTCATCGAAGCAGAAAAATTAAGCAATTATTACCGAATAATTAAGGTTTAAAGCTTCTCCTTATAAAGGAATAAAGGAGAGAAAAAATTTTCCTTAAGGGTCAATCCTCTTCTTTTCAAGGATAGGTAACTGTTAATTATTAATTATTAATTATTAATTATTAATTATTAATTATTGAAGACTACTCCCTATTTGAGAATCTGACTGATAAATTTGCCGTAATTGCTCGATAGTTTCCACAGTTTTGAGAGAGACGAAAATTGTTTCTAAAACCTGAATATTTTCAATAGCATTAATCTCTGAAAATATCTCCTTTCCTGACTCACCAAATTTCAATTATAATGCTATTTCTATTCCAGAAAGTATTCCTCGTTGTTCGCCAATTACTACTCCCTCTTGTAAAATTTGTTGATACCAGGGAGATTGTTGTAAAACTGCCATATCCCACCTCATTATTTGTTGTACTATTTCGGTCTTTAATACAAAGGTAGCAAAAAATGCTAGTAAATTTTCTAATTCTAAAAGTTGTTCATCTTCCCGCAAAAGTTGAGTAATTTCTGTATATTGCACTATGAAAACTGATAACTGATAACGCAGTTCCTCCGATAGGAGGCTAACTGATAACTGAAATGACTGGGGGCAATTCCAATTATACGTTTACTACTAATATCGACTTTTTTGTTTTTTTTGTCATTTGATGAAATCTAGTTTATTCTGTCTTTTGAAAATCAAGAAAAGAGGGAGTAGGTAGAGACTTTGCATACAACGTTCCTACAGAGTAGGGGGAAATAATTGATCGATAAAAGTACGATAATTGATTTTATTTTTTATTATTGGAAATGTTTAATAGTAGGGGCAAGTTCCAGCTTAAATTAACAGCCTTCTCCTGACGGAGACGCGGAGCGAACGGCTGGAAGTCAGGAGGACCGAGGACCGAGTCAGTAGAATTTTTTGGGCTTTGACCCCAGGAGCTGGCTCCTGGCACCGAAGCCTTATGGGGTATAAATCCCCACCGTCACCCGCGGTGTCCGCAATTGGTTGGGGTTTGGAATCCTCATCCAATTGATTCTGTCTCCTGTCTTCTGTCTCCTGACTCCTTCTTCAATACAGCAGATTTCAGGTAAATAAGGTACACATAAGAATGGTAAAGTGTTTGTAGTGCGGGCATCTTGCCCGCGACTTGTGTACCTTACTAATATGAAATATGCTGTAATATCAACATGAGAAAATTTCTAGCCTTCTTCCTTATTAATAACTGATAACTGAACAGACTAAACTCCTGCATGACCTAGAGCTAAACCAGTAATTAACATACCCAATACTAAAAAAGGCTGGGCACTTGCTTGATATTTCACATCATTTTCTAGAGGATTACGCAAAAAATACATATCCTGAAAAGTAATCTGAGGAATCACCATCAACAGCAAAATTACAGCATACAAATTTTCTTGAATACTAATTAAATAAACTGCTACTCCTGCTTGGAAAATATCAATCATCAACACACATATCCAAGCTGCAGTACCAATTCCAAACATCACCGGCAATGATTTTAAACCCAACTTTTCATCTCCTTCCACACTCTTAAAATCATTCACTACAGCAATTCCTAATCCGGCAAAACTATAAAATAATGTCAGAATTACAATTGTTAAATTTAGCTCTCCAAATAAAGCATGACCAGTCCACCAAGGCAAAGCAATATAACTAGAGCCTAAAGCATAATTTCCTAACCAACCATTTTGTTTTAACTTCAATGGAGGTGCTGAATAAATATAAGCTAAAAATGCTCCGAACAAACACAAAATAGTAATAATTGGGAAATCATGACCTGCCCATAAGTCTAGAAGATATGATATACCAACTCCTGATAGTAATAAAACTAGAATTTGAGTCACAACTTGGGGAATAGAAATTGCACCTGAAGGAATCGGTCGATAAGGTTCATTAATAGCGTCTATTTCTTTGTCATAAAAATCATTTAAAGTTTGCGTGTAACCTGCCATTAAAGGTCCTGTTATTAACATACAAGTAGCAGACATCAGCACATTTTCTAGATTCCAACCGTAGTTTCCTGAAGATGCAGCTCCACAAACTACTCCCCAAATTAAAGGAATCCAGGTTATGGGTTTCATTAATTGCAAGCGGATTTTCCAAATATTAGTTTCTCCACTTGCTGCACCTTTCATTCCTAATAATTGTCTAGTTTTACCAGTGCGTTTTTCAACTGTATTTGATTCTTGATTAGTCATTTTTGATGAGATTATTGTGATGAGTAAAAGTAATCTACTTACTAAATTTTAAAATGTCGATTAGGTCTTTTCAAACCATACTTTTATTGGAGCAAACCTCCGAGGGAAATTAAGTAAAAACCAAATCTTTTTTTCCTCCTTATTTTCAGATATATCTTACTGTTTCCTATTCCTTCTTGCCTCTAAAAAGTAGATTTTTTTCTCCTACTTTTTTCTCCCTTAATTTCTGTTGCCTATTTCCTATCTTTTATGAAAAAGAAATTATCAAATAATCGTTTTGGAATTTTGCACCAGTAACAGGTTTTCCACTCAGAGGGGGAGGAAGAAAAATATTTCTTCTTTGGTCTCCAGCTTCAATAGTTACTTCTGGCCCATATTGAGTAAGCCCAATTTCCTTTTTATCAAAACTAGGCAAAAATAAACTTACTTGACGTTTCTCAATATCTATAGTAATAGGTCTAGGAGCCATAGCTGCCTGACTAAAATCTGGCAGTGCATCCATTATGGGTTGCCAATCTTCAGTGGAGCGATAGGGAATAGAGGAGACTGGCAAAGGAGCAAATTCAGAACTGATATTATCTGTCAAGTCTCCTTGGTTAAGAATTACCCCACCCACCGTGAGATTAACCTGTTGAGCACTTCCCCATAAATACCGTGCTGTGGCGATCGCTGCTTTGTCGGTGGTAGTTACTAAATATGCTGCTACCCGATTTGGGTCAGCTATAGTAGCCTTCGCATTATCTAAAAGGTCATTCATCTGTTGAGTAGGTTGAGAAAAATTATTACTTGTCCAATCAACATTTAGAACTGCACTACTGACGGGTTGCACAAATGGCGAGAGAGCTTTATAGAGGTCTGAGTCGAGGATGACTTGACGGAAGCGACGAATATACCAACTCATAATTTCCGCTGACCCCAAAAGTCGCAGGGTCTCCTTATCTCCTGTACCGTCGTAGATAATTACATCATATTCCCCACTAGCGCTGTATTCCCGAAGAGTATTAATAGTCAGGATTCCTTCTACTCCTGGTAAGACTCCTAATTCCTGACCATAAACGTCTTTAAAGAAAGGTGTACGGATATATTGGGCCTCTAGTTTTTTTAATTGTTCCCAACCATTTTCTAGTAATGTTGCTGCGTGAATTTGGACTGCTTTCAGGCTTGGGTCTATTTCTGTAGGTTCTGGACCAATATCAGTACCTAATAATACTGATAATGTTGGTACAGGTTCTTGTCCTACAAATAGGACTCGTTTACCTTGACTGGCGTATCGTTTGGCAGTGGCAAATGCGATGGTAGTTCTACCTGTGCCACCTTTACCCAAAAATGTGTAAGTAATGGTCATTTCAGTTATCAGTTATCAGTTATCAGTTAACAGTACCTCTGGCTGTAGCCTTTATGCTGGAAATACTGAAGTTTCTTTTTTTTTCATTCCCTTCAAAGGGAAGACTATTGAGCTAATTTTTTGGTCATTATTTATCTATCAAAAGTTGAGAATCAAGGAATATTTACATTTTGTAAATATTTAGTTTACTTTATAATATGACCAATTTTGTCGGGCTTAACATCACTGCGAGTGAAACTTTCCTTTTTCGCTGAGTCGCTTGACTTACTTGAGAAACTCAAGTAAATTGCTTCGAGGGAACACCAAAAAATAAATTATCCCACAAGATGGAATGAGCATCCTGCCGGCCTATCAATATTATTAGCCGCCAGAATGCCCAAAATATATTATTGTGGGATAATTTTTAAATTGGAAGTGCCTAAAAACTGAATAAGACTTTAGTTATCAATATAGTTATAACTAATTATCTGAACTTGATATTTATAGATTGAAATTGATGTCCCATTTTATAGCGGACAATCAGTTTATTTTTAAGATTTATCTAGATTTGTCTAACGCGTGTTCAATTATTTAACTTCAGTACCAAACCCCTTAACTTTGGGGTTTTTCTAAAGTTAAGCAAATCCCTCCCTCAATGGTGGCGAAGTTCTTAAGTTTTCGATATTTGAAACCGAGATGGGG
>JBARXI010000689.1:0-1767 GCA_049647275.1 Microcoleaceae cyanobacterium | reverse complement strand
ACTGATGTGAGTGGAGGAATACTCAAAAATAGCGTACTAGAGCTACAAGAAAAATATCCAATTTTCTCTATTGAGGGATTGATTGGTACTTATGATGAAACTTTAGCTCATCTAAAATCAAACCCTATACCAACCTCTTTTGAAGGAGCTTCTCTAACCAGAACAATTTGTTTTCTGGGAAGTTCTGCCGGCAATTTTCCACCCCAAGAATTCGACCGTTTTTTGAACCAAGTTGCTAATGCTTTAAAACCAGGAAATTATTTTTTACTTGGCATCGATCTACAAAAACCCAAAGAAATTTTAGAACCAGCTTATAACGATAGTCAAGGAGTTACGGCTGCTTTTAATTTGAATATGCTATCCCATTTGAATTGGCGTTTCCAAGGAAATTTTGACCTCGGTTCATTTACTCATAAAGCTATTTACAATCAAGCAAAATATCAAATAGAAATGCGTCTGTATTGTCAAGAGAATGTCACTTTCTCTTTGGAAATTCTAGATTTAAAGGTTGATTTGGAGAAAGGAGAAAGTATTTTGACAGAAGTTTCTCGCAAGTTTGATTTAGCAGTTATTCAAACAGAGCTTGAAGCAAAAGGATTAAAAGTCAGAAAAACTTGGACAGACCCTAAACAGTGGTTTGGATTAATTCTTTGTCAAGCTTAGGTTGAAGTAGGGTAATTTCATTCTAGATTTTGGCAATGAATTTATTTACTTTCAGGCAGCGAAAGATAAATTTCCTAAAGCTTGAAATAACGCAGTTTCGTAAATACATAAAATGGCATAGTTTAGAATGAAACATCCCTGGGTTGAAGGAAGAAGTATGTATGTTAAGTTAGCTTTAAATTAATCATTGAAACTGCTTTAATCAATGGAGGTAAAAATCCCTGGGTTTTCTCCTCCGATTATAACTTTGCTTTTTCCTATGCCTCGATCGGTAGAAGTTTTGGTAATGATTTTATAATAAGAATTCAAGTAATTCGTAAATACTATTTCTTGGAAAAGGAGGAATAAGTAGGTAAACCCAATTATTTGTATATTTACTGTTGAGTGATATTTCTTTCCCAGAGATAGTTTAAGCTAATTTATTTTAGTAAAAAATGCACAATTAATTTTGTATTGGTACTTAGGATAATTTTTCTGTTCCCTATTTTATGCCTCCACCATGAATCACTATATCTACAAAACTATCGAATTTTTAACTAAAAAAATCTCTGAGTAATTCAATTTCCTAAAACTATGAACAATCTTAAATCTGCTAATCCACCAAAACTTGATAACTGCAATTCTAACAGTGAGTTACGCCAAAATATCCTTGAATATTTTAAAAATGCTTGGCAACTTGAAGATATTTTGATAAAAAGTTTAGTGGGAGAAGAAACATTTTATGTCAATCCCGATCCTTTAAGAAATCCTCTGATTTTTTATCTCGGACATTCGGCATCTTTCTACATTAATAAATTAGTTAATGTTGAGTTATTAGAAAAACGCCTCAACCCTGACTATGAAATATTATTTGAATTTGGCGTCGATCCAGAAATTCCAGAAGAGTTGAATCAGGCGATCGCTCAGATCAACTGGCCTCAACTCCAAGATGTTTGGCAGTATCGAGAAAAAGTCTATCAAATCATTTTGGACCTAATTGAGAAAACCCCTCTAAATCTGCCCATTCATCAAAATCATCCTCTTTGGGCCTTGATGATGGGTATCGAACATCAACGCATTCATATCGAAACTTCTTCAATGTTGTTTCGGCAACTACCTGTAGAA
>JBARXI010000688.1:0-3543 GCA_049647275.1 Microcoleaceae cyanobacterium | reverse complement strand
CCTATTCAACGGCTCTTGGGGCTTTAGCTGTGGAAGATTTAAAAGCTCTGCTCAAAGTTAGTAAGCTTTTATTTGCTTTGAGTTTAGAAGCTTTGGATGGCAATATTGAACCTTTCCTCCAAGATGCCCATGTTATTCGACCTTTTCCCTATGTCAATTCATCGGCCAAAGATATTCGGACTATTTTAGCTGGCAGTTACTTATGGCAACCTTCAGATGAGCGTGCTCTACAAGACCCCTTAAGTTTCCGCACGGGTGCTTATACTTTGGGAGCAGTAGAAAAATGCCTCTCAGAACTAGAAACCCAATTGCAAATTCAATTGAATTCTTCAGATGATAATCCTGCTGTTGTTCTGGATGTGGTTGCTCCATCTAATTTACCTGAAGAAGTGTCTCTTTATGTGGATGAAGCAGGAGTAAAAGGAGCTTTGATACCTACTGGTAATTTTACACCACTGCCTTTGGTAATTTCATTTCAGGAAGCAGCGATCGCTCTAAGTCATCTTTCTAATGCTTCTGCTCAACGCACTATTAAACTTGCTGACCCCCATTTCACTCATCTGAGTCGATTTTTGGGTACAGACAAGACTTTTCATGCTTATGGTGCGATTCAGAAAGTCTTTGCATCTTTGGCCGCAGAAAATCAATCTTTGGCTCTTCCTGTTTCGATGAATTTGTTTTCTATTGCAGGTAGTATTGAAGATACATCTACAAATGGACCTCGTGTGGTCAGACGCTTTCAACAGATGATTGATAACCTCTATTACATTATGGGAGTCGAAATAATGCACGTTGCTCAAGCTATTGATTTGAGGAAACAAAAATCTCCCGGTTTACAGTTATCAAGAACTACTGAAGCTTTCTTCAACGATTACCGACAAGTTGTATCATTTTTAGAGGTAGATCGGTTTCTTACTCCTGATATTGAAGCGTCTTATCTGTTCTTGAAACAACGCTCAAGGAACTTTTAGAGCTTATTTATCTGCTCTTATAGCGGTTTTCACAAAGGTAGACTACAAAACTTCTTTTTATGAATTTAGAATGCGCGAATTTAGAATTCAGAATTATTAAATTAAGGAATTGTAGCGGTTTTCCAGAAATGTTGAATACAAAACTTCTGCCTTCTACCTTCAAGCAAAAATCTCTGTACTCTATATTAATGAAAACTGCTATAACTACCTCTGAACTATTCTAAAACCAGCGTGTTGATAAAAATTTGGACGGAACCAATTACGATAACTTTTCCTCAAAACTCATCCCACAATTAAACAAAATTTTCTACATCAGGATATTCATTAATATTGGTGTAGAAAAGGGTAACTTCTTCATCAGTTTTAACATGCTTTTGGGCTATTAAATGTGACCATGCACCGACTTCATCTTCAATCCATTCAACAGAAGAATTAGGGTCTTCTGCATGATTACAAAGAGAAGCTAAACCCAAGACAAAATATCCTTTTATTTTCTTGGTTGCAGCATATTCTAATGGCTGTACAAAATAATAATCTAAGACTTTCGTATTATCCAGAATCTGTAATTGTTCGGGTGGCAAGACCATCGCAGGAGCAACTTTAATTAATGTTCCTTTGGGAACATCCTGTACAGCAAAAATACCCCGCCCTTTATTTGGTTTTTTTAACTTTAATCATCTATCGTCCCCTATTTACAAAAAATTTTTTAACCTAAAAGGAATATTTTATTTGCTTAGTTTACCCTAAGTAACAGAAAGTTCTCGCCAGGAATTTTTCATCCATAAATAAGCATCTTCTGCTTGTTTTTGTTTCTCTGGAGCAAAGTTTTTTATCATAAAATTAGGACCTAGCAATTTAGGGTCGGGTGCAATTCCAGCAGGAATAGCTTCATTGTTGCTCAGAATATCTTGGGTAGTTTTCACATATAAATCAAATTCGGTAACATATAAATATCCTTTTAAGTCCCAAATCGAATTAAAGCGAAACGGATCTACAATTCTTTCTGTTCTAATGATTGAACCTGTATCTACCCCTTCATCAACATAATGTATAGTTACCCCGGCAGCTTGTCTAAACTGGTTAATATTTTTATTAATTGCTATATTCTCAATAGCGTACATTCCACGAGCATAAGGTAGGACAGCTGTATGACTATTAAACACTTGATTTTTAGTTATTTATAGCCACCAAGGTTTAAGTATTTGAGTAGCACAAACAAAAATGAATACTGAGGAATTTTCGGCGACTTCCATTAACCAATTCTTAGCATATTTTCCATTCAAATTATCTCCAATAAAAATGGTTTGAGAATGCTCAGTAGTAGAATACTGAGATACTCCATATCCCTCGATCATTCCTCTTTCAGTCCGATCTAAACTAGGATAAAAATCATTTAATAATTCGTACATTTCATCAGTCAAATGTTTTTGACCAAAGTATTTTTGATGAAAGTTTTTTCTCTCTGTAATTACTCTGTTTGATTGAATCTCCTCTTTAACTAATATTCCTTGAAATTCTGGCATTTGTTCAAAAGCTTCAATCCACTTAGATACCAGATAAGAACAAATAATGCTTGGGTCAGTTAATAGGTAAAACTTTTTCTGAGTCATAACTTCTGTCAATCTATAATTATGGCTGAACTATTCTAAAACCAGCGTGTTGATAAAAGTTCGGACGGAACCAATTACGATAATATTTCAAAGCTTCTGTACCGTTAGTTATCCAACACCCTCCTAACATCATATTATGTTTACTATCAAAAAATGGAGCTGAATTATCTTCATAGAGAAAATGAGGTTTATATCCTGAAAGAGGGTTTAAATTATCACTTAACCATTCCCAAACATTACCCCGTAAATCATATAATCCTAATTCATTTTTTGCAGTTTCTAAGAAACCAACCGGAGAAGGAGAACCAAATTTAAAATTCAGATTATAATTATCTGCTTCTACTTCCTTACCATTTCTATAAGTTACTAAATTATATTCAGCTTCACTCATTAAGCGAATATTTTTACCTCTCCAACTACAATAAGCCATTGCTTCATAATGATTGACTTCCACAGGCCAATCTAAAGGTAAATCTATTTCATCAAACATAGCTCTATATCTATATATAGATGTACCATTTTCCGGTATCCAAAATTTTGGATGTTTGATATTATTTTCAGTTTTCCAATGCCAACTTTCTTGAGTCCAATAATCTTGATTTTCGTAACCTCCAGTCTTGACAAATTCTATAAATTCTGCATTAGTAATTAAATATTTACTAGCAACAAAAGGTAAGACTTCAACTTGGCGATCGCCATATTCTATATCCCAACCATAAGTAGGATAATCTTCTGTTTTACCCAGTTTCACCACTCCGCCAGCAACTTCCAGCATTTCATTTTGAGGAGTGTAACCATTAAAAGGAGCATATTCCCAATTACTAGGACGTCTTAGTTTTTCTACAGGTAGTTGCCGAAACAACATTGAAGAAGTTTCGATATGAATGCGTTGATGTTCGATACCCATCATCAAGGCCCAAAGAGGATGATTTTGATGAATGGGCAGATTTAGAGGGGTTTTC
>JBARXI010000687.1:0-3853 GCA_049647275.1 Microcoleaceae cyanobacterium | reverse complement strand
AATACTATTAAAGAGGTAATTGTCAAATGGATACCCTAAATATTAAATTCAAACAAGCAATTATCAAAGTCTTACAAGACTATATCGAATATCTCGGCAACGACCCCGAAACCCAAAGCCAATTGGTTATAGATGAAAATCAAAACCATTATTGACTTATAGAAATAGGCTGGCACCATCGTAAACGCATTTATGGAACTCTGATTCATATCGACATCATCGACCAAAAAATTTGGATACAACAAGATGGCACAGAAGAAGGTATTGCAAATGAACTTGTTCACTTAGGCATATCACCTCAGCAAATTGTACTAGCCTACAAAACACCTGAACGACGTAAAATTACCGATTTTGCTGTTTCTTAAAAAAGTCAAAGTGGGGTGTTTATTTGAAGTCTTTTCTATTTACTGAAAAAGACTTAGTATTACCCATCATAGGATACTAATTTGGTGCGTTACATTTGATTAACGCACCCTACTGGATTGACACACCAAAAATAGTGCATTAGTGTAGTGGATTGTTTCATTTAAAAATGTGCATTAGAAAATGGGTAGGTGGGGGAATGAGATGAGGGAGTAATGCGGTGATTATCAAAAAGGCTAATGCACCATTTTAGGTGAAACAGTCCAGTAGGGTGTGTTAGACGGCTACAATCTTTGCTATAACTATAATTTGACAATCCGTCGTAACGCACCGATTTAGATATGTCAGTTAAGGAACTACCAATTTGGTGCGTTACATTTGATTAACGCACCCTACAAGATAGGCGATCGCACTACTTTTTCAGCTTACTGAGAAACTCCTGCGTCTTTTGGTAGCTAGTCTGATTGTCTTGCTCAGAGAACAGTTGTGCTGCTTTTTGTAAATCTTCAATTGCTCCCTGTTTATCCCCTAGTTTAGAGCGAGCAGCACCACGATTATAATAGACTTGGGGAAGATATGGTTTAAGTTGTATGACTTGGGTATAATCCTCAATCGCACCTTGCTCATCTCCTAACCGGGAACGGACGATCGCCCGATTACCATAAGCAGGGAGATACTCAGGATTCAGCTCTAGCGATCGGTTGTAATCTTTAATCGCTTCCGCCATTTTATCTATCCTGTAGTAAGCATAACCTCGGTTGTAGTAAGCACGGGCAAGTTCAGGATTTAGTTTCAATGCTTGAGTGTAATCCTGAATAGCTTCTTGCTGTTGACCTAAAGCAAAGTAGGTATTGCCACGATTATTGTATGCTTCAGCATATTGAGGATTGAGCTGTACAGCCTCATTAAAATTCTCCAGAGCGCCTTTAAACTCTCCTTTTTTAGCTTTTTCTAAGCCTTGCTTGTAAACATTCTCAGCTTTCCCTGGGTTTGAAGAAGTTGACGGTGATTGAATGCTACAAGCAAAGATAATTCCGCTGAGGGCAATGGAACTTCCCAATATGAAGAAGACTTTTCTAATTTTCCCGATCATTTGTTTTACTTATTCTAACGTCTGAATTTGGCGTTGCTTTTCTCCATTCAAGAGGCGAGGATCGAATCTAGCAACGGCAATGAAGAAACAGGCCATGCCCAGAGGTCCAGTTGGCGGAACATGAGCTATACCGAATAAGATCCCCGAGGCAATCAGAAGAATGACTGATAGGCGAGGTGCGCCAGCACGCCCCAAAGCAATAGCTGCTGCTATTACCCCGACTGCCCAACCACCACCACCGAGAACGCCAATGACAGAGAAGGTACTACCACCCACAATAGGGTCTAAGAGGAGAAGGTTGAATTGCTTGCTGGCAAAAATTTGGATATTAGGTGACAAATCTCTAGCACTGCGGATGAGCAAACCGCCAGCTATACCCATAATTGAGTCGAGGGCATTGTAGAAGACGATGAAGAATGCTATCCCGATGCGACTGAGAGTGACTGCCCACCCTTGTAGATTTTTGACCAGCAGAAGCACTGCCAATGCTAGCATTCCAAATAGAGGTAGTTGGAGTAGGTGAAGGGTGAGCCACCAATCTACTTTGGGCAAGACAGACTCATAAGGGGTTTTGCCAGGCAGTCCAACTGGATGCCAGATTTCAAGGAGACCTAGGGTAAGTGGGATGCCGAGTACAACCAGTCGCTGGAATAATATTTGTCTTTCTAGTATATCTGTAATTTTCATAGGCAGAATTAAATGTCAACTTCGATCATTTTCTCCCGGTCTTATTATCTGACTTAGAAGATGAATAATTTCTCAATCACTGTATCGTAATAATATCCGCTCTGAAAAATAAGCCACCTCTTGGTGGCTTGTGAAAATGACCGATCGCCTTATTACTTATCTTCTTTCCGTATTTTTCTACGAGAAGCCAATAGTCCAAAAGCAGCAAAGCCTAAACCGAGAAGACTGCTTGGTTCAGGAACAGGAGTTAGGGGGCAACCATTTGGAGGACAAATATCTCTGGAGTCCTGTTCGTCAGAAAACGCTGCTATAATACCACCAGCAAATTCTGCACCAAAGAGAGCTTTCTGATTCCCCATATCATCCTCTACAGTGTTTACTAAGCCATTCCCATCGGGAGCAAACTCCACCAAACTTTGTTGGAAGCCAGTATTGCCCAATTGAGGAAATACAGGACCAGGAAAATTTCCTTGCGCATCAGCTCGTGCAATATTCATTACTCCAAATCCAAAGTTATTACCTCCAGCAGTAGTACCAATAGGTACACCATTGGGATCTGTCAGAAACCAGTTAAATGATAAGACTTCACCAGGATCGAAGTCATCCACCTCAAATACAAAGCCATCAAGAACATTTGTACCGTTATCAATTGTCTCAAAATCAACTAAGGGATTGAAATCGTTATTTGGGAAAGAACCACTACCAAACGGATCTCCAGGGCCACCTGGCTTAGTATTAACAGCATTAATTGTAGCTGTGGTGGAGGGAGAACCATTATGAATACCTATTAAGTCGATATTAGGAATTGGCGTTCCAGCATCCCATTGAATTGCTGTTTCGCTAGAACTGCTAGTAACCCAATCATTGTTGGTTGGTTGGTTTCCTGGAATTGGAATGGAAGCAGGACCAATAGGACGCCCATTAGAATCTATGTCACCACTTCCATTCACAAAGCTAACATCAGATGCAGCCGTGAGAGCGATCGCTAGATCGAAGGCTTCCTGGTCAGTCCAGTTTAGAACCTCAAACTCGAATTGGAAGCTATCATCACCTGTGTGTTCAATATCAGTAATACGAAAGCAAAAGACAGTAGGTATACTTGGTTCAGGAGGCGGATCGGCAAGAGCAGGCTGGGCAAAACTTCCTGCCAAGGCAACCGCTGCTGCGCCGGAAAGAGTTGGGCGAACCCATTGTCTGACTGCAACCCCTGCTAAAGAAATATTTGGTAGTAATTGATTGAAATCGATCATTTATTCTTCTCTACTTTCAAAACTAAGTTAATTTGCTCTTCTATTTATTTAAGTATTCCACAGTAATTCCACGGCGATCGCTCACCTTTTTGTTCACCTATCCGTTCAGTTACCTATTCAAATTGTTCACTATAGAAGAAGTAGCAAATGCTGTGGATAACTTTACTAATTGAACTTTTTTCAGGGAAAATCTCCTTATTTGAAATTAGTGTTAATTTATCGCTCACGATCAATATTAATTAAGAATTTTCTATGGGTTTGGCTAGAACTTTCGCATTACTAACATATCGGCAGCGCTTTTCTATATTTTTATCCTCTCAGAACAATCCCACGGCGATCGCTCATTTTTCCGTTCACTTTTCTGTTCAGTTACCTATTCAAATTGTTAACTTTTCCTACAATTCCCCTGCACAACTGAGCAAAACTATAAACTTAAAGTAGTCTAGACAAATCATCTCGC
>JBARXI010000686.1:0-2312 GCA_049647275.1 Microcoleaceae cyanobacterium | reverse complement strand
GCCTTTTCTGCAAACTTTAACTGATAAGATGTTTCTCGTAATATCCGCCAACAAATATCAGCATCTCCACCTGTTGTTAAGTAAGGGCGAAATAATCCTACCTCTACAAATGCTTGCTTTCTAATAGCTAAATTAGCAGTTTGACCATAAGGACAAAATGGATTAGCTAAAGTATGTTTTTGGGAAAGAGTCTCTTGTTTCTCTGCATATTTTTCTAATAAACTATCACCAGGTAAAGCAAGTATTTCCCCCGCTACAATACCAACATTAGGGTCAGAAAAAGGCTGAATTAAATTTTCTAGCCATTGAGGTTGAGGACGACAGTCACCATCAGTAAAAGCAAGTATTTCACTATTAGCAGTACGAATACCAGCATTCCGAGCAGCATAAGAACTTTGAATCTGATTTTCACTAAGTAGACAAATTATAATTTGCTTTAACTCTGCTGCTTGAAAATCATAATTTGCTGCTGCTTGAATTATGGCACTACTACCATCACTACTATTATTATCTACCAGTAAATATTCTACTTGGTTAGTAGAATAAGTTTGCGATCGCAGACATTCTATCAACTCTGGCAAGTCTTGTTTGCCATTATAAATTGGCACAACTACCGAAACTTTAGTCATTTTGAAGCAGGAGGAAGTTGGTCAGAATTTCAATTATTATTAATTTAATAAGCAGATGGTAGCCAGAATTGCACTAATTAAATAAAAAGTTACTACAACTTGAGTTTCTGACCAACCAGATAATTCTAAATGGTGATGAAAAGGAGCCATTCTAAATAACCGTTTTCCTACACCACTCGATCTTTTTGTAGCTTTGTAATATCCTACTTGAGCAATAACTGAAACAGTTTCTATAAAGAAAATCCCACTGAGAATAAGAAGTACCCATAAAGTATTACTCAGCAAAGCAACTGCCGCTAAACCACCACCCAAAGCCAACGAACCTGTATCACCCATAAACACTTTAGCAGGATTGCGATTATGAGCAACAAAACCGAGACAACTACCACTCATACAAGCAGAAAAAATCATTAATTCTGGAGAAGTCGGGGCCAAATAAACAGCAAGCCCTAAAAAAGCGATCGCTCCCAAACCTCCCATTAACCCATCAACCCCATCGGTAAGATTTGTAGCATTACTTTCAGCCACCATAACGAAAGCTGCTAGAGGCCAAAATAGCAATCCCAGAGACAGTTGTAGACCAAACGGTAAAGCAATATTTGTGATGATATTGGGTTGACTCCATGCTAACCATCCACAGAATAGAACAGCAAAACCTATTTGCAAAGCCAGTTTCATTTTCGGGGATATCCCTTTATTAGACTTGCGTCGCAGAATTTGCCAATCATCCAACCAACCAATAAAACCATAAGCCATAGTCACAGCTGATACTGCCATTACCTCTGGATTAAATTTAGATAATAACAAGGCGATCGCCACTCCCACAGGCACAAAAAATATACCTCCCATAGTCGGGGTGCCAGCTTTTTGTAGGTGACCTTGGGGGCCATCCTCTCGGATTATTTGTCCAGTTTTCAGTCTTCTAAGTATGGGTATAACCCAGTAGCCTAAACTTGTTGTTATTAAGCCACAAAGAATTAGAGGCAAAGTTAGAGACTCCATCATCATAATCCGATTCGCTATCCCATCTAAAACCAGCGCAAAAAAGCTTAATCCTAGACCTAGCCCCACTAATAAATTTTCTCCAGATAACGTGAGAGACTTGCCAAAAGTGAGCTTATTTTCCATAAAAAACCTCCTCAACACACACTTTTTTTTAGAGTTATAGATTTTCTTGATTGACTTTCAGTAAAAATATCTAGTCAGCTACTTAATCTGAATTTGCGTTTGGGTCTTCATCCTCATCATCATGAAAATTATCATCTCCGGCGATTAATTCTGAGATTTCTTCTTCCTCTTCTAAGTACTTGATTTCTGCTTCAGAGGGGTCTCTAGGCAACATTCGACCTGACGTTTCTAACCAGTTGAGGAGAGATAAGTTTTGTTGGGATGGTATTACATCTGCCGGTTCGTGGCGAGGTATGAAGCGTAGAGAGGGGTTGTACACTAGCAATGATTGTGTCTGAGGTTGACTATTTCTACGTCTCTCAACTTTTAATGTTTGTTCTACTGGTTGTTTGACCTCTACTATAGTTGTTGATATTACAGGATTTGACTCTACTTCTGCTGTTGCTGATGACATGACAGTTTGTTGATTTGTATTTACTGCTGGTTGTTGATTTGTATTTACTGCTGGTTGTTGATTTGTATTTACTGCTGGTTGTTGATTTGTATTTACTGCTG
>JBARXI010000685.1:0-3018 GCA_049647275.1 Microcoleaceae cyanobacterium | reverse complement strand
AATGGCAGAATATCTGGAAGAGCCTGGAGTAAAACTTGGTTGGTTAATTGATAGAAAACAAAAGAAAGTTTATATTTATCGTCCGGGAATAGCAACAGAATGTTTAGAAAATCCTGACACGGTGAGTGGGGAAAAAATATTACCAGGATTTGTTTTGAATCTGAATAAAATTTGGTAAACTGCTCTTGTAATAGAAAAAAATTAGTTAATTTTAATAGGGAAAATATGGATATTAAAAACGGCTTTATCGGTACAGTTGGTAACACACCATTAATTAGATTAAACAGCTTCAGCGAAGAAACAGGATGCGAAATTTTAGGCAAAGCAGAATTTCTTAATCCAGGCGGTTCGGTGAAAGACCGGGCAGCACTTTATATGATCGAAGATGCAGAAGAAAAAGGGTTACTTAAACCAGGTGGAACTGTTGTAGAAGGAACTGCTGGTAATACAGGAATTGGTTTAGCACATATCTGTAATGCTAAAGGTTATAAATGTTTAATTATTATTCCTGAAACCCAATCAGTTGAAAAAATGGATGCCCTCAGAACTTTAGGTGCAGAAGTTCGACCTGTTCCTGCAGTTCCCTACAAAGACCCAAATAACTATGTCAAATTATCAGGTAGATTAGCCGAAGAAATGGAAAATGCTATCTGGGCAAATCAGTTTGATAATTTGGCAAACCGACTCGCACATTATGAAACAACCGGACCGGAAATTTGGCAACAAACTGATGGAAAAGTTGATGCTTGGGTTGCTGCTACTGGTACTGGTGGAACTTTTGCAGGAGTTTCATTATTTTTGAAAGAAAAGAATCCGCAAATTAAAACTGTTGTAGCTGACCCCATGGGAAGCGGTCTTTATAGTTATGTGAAAACTGGGGAGATTTCTACTGAGGGTAGTTCTATTACTGAGGGTATTGGTAATAGTCGGATTACGAATAATATGGAGGATGTTCCTATTGATGATGCTATTCAAGTTGATGATAAAGAAGCGGTAAGAGTAGTTTATCAACTGTTGAAAAAAGATGGTTTATTTATGGGTGGCTCTGTGGGAATTAATGTGGGGGCTGCAGTTGCTTTGGCAAAGGAAATGGGGCCTGGTCATACTATTGTGACGGTATTATGTGATAGTGGTGCTCGGTATCAATCAAAATTATTTAATCGTGAGTGGTTAGCGACAAAAGATTTATTGCCTGATGAAGGATAATATTCATAAATGATTGTGGAAAATAGTCAAGTTAAAAGACGTTTATTAGTCTGTCAAAATCGTACTTGTCGGAAACAAGGTTCGGCAAAAGTATTAGCTGCTTTTGAGACTTCAGAACTGTCTGATATTGAAGTAAAAAAAAGTGGCTGTTTGGGGCAATGTGGCAACGGACCGATGGTTTTAGTTTTGCCTGAGGAAGTTTGGTATAGTCACGTTCATGTTGATGAGGTTTCAGCAGTTGTGGAACGACATTTACTTGGTGGTGTGCCTGTGAAAGGAATGCTTTATTCTAAGTTTCATTGTCTGAAGTGGTAAAATACTTGATAAATTTAACTAGACTTTGGGTAATTTATTTCATGGAAGAATCACAACTTAATCAATCACAACAATGGTTTTCAAAGTATAAAACTACTTCTCAGGAGGTAGAAAAAACAGCTCAATATCAACCGTTAATAGACTGGTATGACCAAAACTATGAAGTTTTTGAGGGTGTACTTATGCTGCAAAAAAATGCTGTAAACTTCTACATTAACATATTGGAAATTCTTCTAATTTAGCTATTCTAGATTTGGGCTGTGGTACTGGCGACCAAGGTCGTATTTTGAGAGAAATGGGTGTTCAAGGTTCCTTTTATGGAATTGATATGTCAGCAAGAATGTTGGAATCTGCTAGAAGTAAGGGATTATATCAAGAACTCAAACAGTGTATTATACCTGAAATTCCCTATGCCGCTCGTACCTTTGATGTTGTAATTAGTGCCGGAACTTTATGTTCTCCTGGAAATGCACCACCGAAGAGTTTGCCGGAAATAATTCGGGTGACAAAATCAGCAGGATTACTTAGTCTTTCCTACCGCAAAAATTGGTTTGAAAATCAGGATAGTGGGTGGAAAAAAGTGCATGAGGAAATGTTAGAAGCAGGGTTAATGAAACAACTGTTTTGTGAGGTTGATAATTATATTACTACTCAAAATATTAGTGGATTGTATTTTGTCTGTCAGAAGTGTTGAAAATATTGGTTTTAGAGTGGCGATCGCTTCCCGAAAAATTGATCATTAAACAGCGTAATTTAATCAAAATAAGTCAATGAGTAAACAATCTCAAAATGTTAACGAACAACACATTCTCTATCATGGAAATCAAGATGAAACTATTTAAAAAAACATATAAAGAATGAAACTAGTATGTGGAGAAACTGTTTATTTTACATATATATCAGCAGTTAATAAAATCAATTCAATTAACAACTGTTCTAATAGAAAACTTACGCCAAATCATACTTGTAGTGTAATATCATGTCCGGCTAATTAGTGATAAAAAACTTTCTTCTTCCTTCTTCCTTCTTCTTTCCTGACTCCTGACTCCTGAGTCGTCTCGTTATTTATAACTGTTCAACCGGACATGATATAAGCTCCGTTGCAACGCACTCTACAGGTACAAAAGTTGTTGTCTAAGTTTTAGATCTAAAGATAATAGAATTGAAAATATTAACAGATGTCATAATATATTATGATATTGATGTAGTCAAAAAACTGGAAAGTGAGGAGCGCTATATGTCTGATATTGAGCAAGACGGCAAACTATGGATGATGAACCAATTATATGGCTTCAAAGCTATTCCATTAGATGAAGATTATGAGACTTTTATCAAAGCAGTTCTTATTTGTGCAAAAGGTGATGGCGTACTACCCGCATTTCTCACAAAAATTGCGATAACCTCCGGTTAAGCGTACGCTATCGCAAAAGCTTGAAAGCTGACCTCACATGAGTTTGAGCAAGATACTTCCCTTGTCCCCAAAATGACAGTCTGTGA
>JBARXI010000684.1:0-25417 GCA_049647275.1 Microcoleaceae cyanobacterium | reverse complement strand
TAACTTACTCTAAATATATTTTTGAATCTGCCAAAAAAAATCAGAAGCACAATAATATTATCTCCCCATAAAATCATAATTTGGTGGTGGTTCAGCCGTAATGGTACAGTACGAGGAGTGTGGGAGTAGGGGAGAAATTAAAAAATACATATTCTTAGCATATACTATGCAGGACGACCCAGAATTTAATGAATTTTGGCAAAAGTCAACCATTCAACTATAAGTAATCAACCGATAATAGAGAGGTTTTAGTAGAGCAATTTATCCTATTAAACACCAAGAATGATTATTAACTTTAGTACCAATTTCTAAAGCTTGTTGATGATAATTATCCGCTTGCTGCTGTTGACCCAAAGATTTATACACTTTTTCCATTAAATTCATAGTTGTCAGTAAATCAGTACCATATTGTGCAACTATACTTTTATGAAATCCATCATTTTGTTCATGCTTATAAGTTGCCTGTTTTTTGGGATATATATTTCCATTATCCTGATTTTGAGACAATTCATTAATATAATCCAAACTAAATGTTAATCGCTCTAGAGAATCCTGCCAGAGTTTTTTACGCATTTCTAAAGCCATTTCTAAAAAAGCCTGAGCTTGGCGAGGTCTAAGGAGTAACAAATAAGCTTCTCCCATATTATGAAGAGCAGTTGACTCATTAATTTGAGAGGCAATTGTATCAATTTTTCCAGATTGACGGAGCTTCTGAAAAATATTTAAAGACTTACGAGCACAGTTTAGCGATTTCGCCGACAATTCGAGCCGATTATAAATTGTGCTAATATGATTAAGAGTTTTACCAATCCCTACTGTATCTTGCTGTTTTCTAAATATTTTTAACGCTTGTGAATAACACTGCAAAGCAGAAGAATTCTCTCCTAAAAAACGATAAGTTTCTCCCTTTTCATTATATATAGTAGCAATCTTCGTATCATTTTTAATTTTTTTTGCTAGTTCTAAGGCTAAGTCTAGATACTTAAGAGCATTAACATATTCTCCTATTCTACAGTGAACTAATCCCAGACGATAGACAATATCAAGTCTCAGTTCATTACTATTGATTAACCTAGTAATTTCTAAGGCTTTTTGGAATGTTTTTAAAGCTGTTTCTAATTTACCTATACTATAGAGGCGATCGCCTTTTTGGTAGAGATGTTTTAATTCTTGTTGGTGGGTGGAAGTAGATTTCATGGTAGTGACCCCTGATTATAGTTAAAAGTTATGAGCGATTAACTTATTAATTATATATATAATTTAATATACCAAATTTTTATAATAATTTCTCCACTATTACTCTACTAATAGGAATGGTTTTAGATTTTAGATTATTTAGATTATTCTGGGTAATTTAGTCCTACAAAAATTAGAATCTTCTAGCAAGGGAAACCTACTGAAAACTTAAGTAGCTAGACAAAATGAATTACCATTATTTATTCGCTGTAATTTTTACAAGATAGGCTTTTTCGCTTGAGAAGGAAAGCAGTCCGTCAGAATAGTAATCTCCAACAACTTTTTTAATGCAATATTTTAGACCTGTCAGTCCACTAGTCTGAGTAAATTATCTTTGAATCAGAAAGAGGGTATTAGGTATTAGGTATTTATAAGCTAAAAATCATAAAGAATTGTATATTCCTTGTTGCCTGTTGCCTCCCCCAAAAATTGGATATATGGTTTAAATGCTCTGGCAGCTTACAGTTCATTATTGTAGTTCATTATTGTAGGGTGCGCCATTACGGCTAAAATATAAGCTGTCAAAGGTATTTAACAATCCGTCGCAAGGCATAATTTTAGATGTGTCGGTCCAGTAGGTACTAAATTCCACAAACAAGAGGTATAATATAAAGTCCGGTGATCATGCATTATCTTTTTCAAATTACCCTCTAACCCTTCTGCTTTACCTTCATAAATATTAGTTCTGTCTAAACCGGATTTAGTATAAATGGGTTTTTCTGTTCGTCATTGAGATTCTTTTTTTTGCTTTCCATTGACTAATCTAGAGGCTTTCAACCATATTTTTTTTAGTGAATTCTACCAGCATTGCTATTACAGCTTCTCAAAATAACTTATGGTCAATCGAAGAATGTATTTACACATTTATTGAGAGCTAAATCTCAAGTAAAATGGCAAAGTAGAAATATTGTATATTTGATATTTATGGCTCAAGTTTTCCGTTAATTTGAGATTTTGCTGATGGAATTTATCTGCTTTTTGCTGTTGACCTAGATTTCGATAAACCAGCTCTATCAAATTTATCGTATTAGCTAAATCTACTTTGTGTTGTGCAATTATACTCCGGTCGCAATCATCTTCTTCCTGTGGATTCAATTGAGGTTTTTCAGCAGAAGTATAACTATAATATTGAGTATCCTTGAGAAAAATTTCTGATAAATTATCCCGACTTTTGCTAAATCGCTTCATAGCAATTTTATAGATTTTATGACGCATAACTAAAGCTAATTCCAAGATATCTTTAGCTTGAGTAGAGAGACCAAGCCCAAAATAAGCTTCACCTATATTATGAAGTGCTTTAGCTATAGTAATTTGGGAAATTAATTTCTCGAATTCTGATTTTCTTTCAATTCTATGGAAAATATCCAGAGATTTTTGGCAACAGTTAAGAGCTTCATCAAATAATCCTAGTAAGTTGTATATTTCTCCTAAATGATTGAAGGTTATACCCATACCAATAGGGTAACTAATATTTTGAAAAATTTCTAAAGCTTGGGCATAGTATCTGAGGGCAGAAGCATATTCTATAGACAGACAATAAGTTTCACCAATATCATTAAAAATCATCCCAACTTGGAGTTGATAATCAACTTTTTCAGCAAGTTGTAAAGCTAGGCTTAAAAAATTTAAAGCACCCTCGTATTTTCCCAAACGACAGTAAACTAATCCAATGCGGTTTAAAGTGTTTATTTGTTGCTGAAAGTTATTGGAGGTTAGGGTTATTTCTAAAGCTGACTGAAATATTTTTAAAGCTGTTTCTAACTGACCTCGATCGAATAAGCGATCGCCTGTTTGATATAACTGTTTTAAGTCGGTGAGATGAGGAGTTGTAGATACCATAATAGTTTCCCTTTGCTGATGATTTTTCGGTTGTAAAGTGTAGTATTTCTGACCGCGGGGAGGTTATGCAGCTTTTTCAGAGTTCCCTAACTATACTATGGCCCATCTAATTTCCAGACTGTGGCGAGCGGTCATTCTCTGGCCCAATCTGCCATTGTTGACTTTGAATTTTCGTTACAATATAGACCAAATTATTCACAAAATCTGTGAGAATATTGACTATTTAAAAGAATATTGAACTGCATTAATATCTGCTACGGTGACAGAGAAAAATGATGTTAGAGGAGAGTAATTAACCATGAGTAAAAACATAAAATCGCACAAATCCCTTTTTCAATATATTCAAGGTACTTCTATTTTTACTATTATTTATCTTGCCCTCAAATTATTCATTTCCCCAATTATTATTAGCATACATACAAACAAGAAAATTAGCTTAAATCCCTGAGATAGCAACCCTAAATCATTTGTCATAAATTCAAAAATATATAAAAACTCTGAAACTATTACCCCTTTTGTTTTCCGGATCTGTTGCCCGTTGCCTTTTTGCCAGATGTTTTGTTTACAACCTATTTAGGATTGCTATATCACCCCTAGCGATCTGTGCTTAATATTATTTATTTTCCTATTTCAAACAGACTTAGCATACCCGATCAAAATCTTCAAAATAGGTAGTCAAGGCTTTGAAGCAGAATTTCGAGAATTACAACAAGAAGTCGATCGACAGAAAGAATACAGCAGTTTCCAACTTGATGAAGTACATATATTTATGATTTTAGGAAGTGGGGAGTGTGGGAAGTGTGGGAAGTGTGGGAAGTGTGGGAAGTGTGGGAAGTAGGCGACACTGTACCACATTAACCTGCAATCTGCTGTAAATAGACGCTTTACAACCAGGGTCATTTCATACTAGATTTTAGCAATGAATTTACTTACTTTCAGATAGCGAAAGATAAATTGTCGGGAGCTATTAATAACGTATTTTGGTAAATACATAACATTGCACAGTTTAGAATGAAATAGCCCTGCTTTACAACAACGACAAATAGAACAAATTCAGCAACAATAAAAGGAATTAGATTCACTGTTATGTTTGATTTTTTAATTGATGAATCAAAATACAAAATCATCCATTTACTGAACTATTATACTGAACAAAATCAACCTTTTGAGTTTAATGTTACTTCTAATGCAGCCAGTGACTTAAGAATATTACGAGATTTTCAACTGATTGCTACTAAATCTCATATTAGCCAAATGGAAACTGATATTAATAGAAGGCATAAAGCCATTGACTTAACACAATATTGTGCAATGACTGAACTGGCTCATCAATTCCGAAAAACTAAAGAACAATTTCAAACTAAAGTCAATAATACTCAAACCTTAGAATCTTTACAATGAGATAATCAATGATAGATACATCCGAAATAAAAACTTGCAAAGCCATATTGAAGTGCATCTCTCTGCCTTCTTGTGCTAGGCTGCGCCAACGCTTAATTTCTAAATATAAGTTGATTTTCCCCCATGGCTCAGACCCACTGCTTTTAAAATCATTAGTAATATTTTTAAGAAATGCTATAACACCAAATCAAGACCGAGGAAGAAATTCAAAAGGTGGCAAAGTTTCCTGAATTTCTGGTGTCAAATAAACTGTGACAATAAACTTCTCATTCCAATTTCCTACCACTTGATAAAATAAATAAGAATCATCATCATTAGAATCTAAACTCTGTTCAACTAAAATGTCAGTTGCATCACTAACTCGTAATTTTACACCCTCCGGCAAACTCATATCTACAGGAGCACTTAATATTAATAATAATGTCCATTCTGGTGTGGAATCTAATACTAAAGACCAAGTTAAAGCATACAACCTTAAAGGAATTCCGGCTAATAATAAATCTTGATAAGCACCTTTAGCATGGGCAGGCAAATCTACACCATTTTCTGGCAATTCGCGGATAATTGCTTCAATTTCTTCTGTGGCAGAACGCATTCCTCTCATGGCGGATAATTCATATAATTCTGGTAACAATACCCAAGATAATTCATTAGCAAAATTATCTAATTCGTTCGTTAGCCAATATCCGACATTAATTGTTTTATCAGTCAAAATTTGTAGTAGATCGGGCAAATATTTTCTCAGATAACTTAGAGATTTTTCTGGCTTTTCTGCTGTTTTTGCTAAACTATTTATTTCCGTTTCTAGGGGATGTCTAGCAGTAGTTGCTTTTTGCCATTGCCAATCATATATCCATTGTAATAACTCATAGTTAGTGAAAATAATTGCACCCTGTTCCCAGTTGAAAATTTGCCATAAACTTTCTTCAGATAACTGAGGCAATAATGTTGCTAATTTGTCTTTAACTGTAACTGAATTACCAGGATTAGTTTGTACCTCTGGCAAAGGAATTCCGGCTAAATTCAAACAGCGAAAATAAAGTAAGAGATTATCTGTTTCTGTATCAAACCAATTCAAGGAAACTGAATAATTCCAATCCGCATCAGGGAGTAAATTAACTCGTGTTTGATTTTCGATTAAATCTTGATAAGAAAGAAAACCATAAACTACAACTGTATCTAGTTCTTCTTGTACTTCTATCACTACATATAAATGGTGGCTAAATTCAGGCAAATCTAATACTACCCTTGGTATACTAATCTCGTCATCTATAATGCTACCCTTAGTAATTAAACAAACTTGAAACTGATTAACATCAAGATGACAAACTGCGGGAATTGAGTTAGACATAACTGGATTAAAAATCGAACATTTTTCTGAATTAATGGTTAAATTACTTCCTTGTTTTTCTAGCCATTCTTCAAATCCAAAAAGAGCTAAAGCATTCAAATATGTTTGCCATTGTCTTGACTCTTCCGGAATTTTGCTACTCAGCTTAACTGCTTGCTCAATTTTATCTAATGGTACAGTAATAGATTCTGTAGAAATAGGATTAAAATCAAACCAATATTCAGACATATTAGTTAAAGTGTTGTTCATTTTGTTTGCCGAAGAATTAAGTTGTAAAGCCTCTCCTTGGCTGTGCTACTTGTCGCCCGACTAAGGAGAAAAAAAATATTTTAGTCAATCTTATCCGTTTTCAGGACAGGTAATTAATACCGTTTCACGAAAGTCATACCGTTTCACGGAAGTCAGAAGTCAGAAGTCAGAAGTGAGTGTGTAATTGGTCGGTGTCCTTTCCTCCGGAAATGCTACGCAAACAGAATGTTTGACACACTTCACGACAGTCAGAAGTTAAATTTGAGCGGCTAAAAACTTTGACAAGACAATAGTTTCAGGCAATTATTTGACATTTGAAGGAGCGAAACTATTTGTGACATCGTTAAAGTGAATTGGTATAACAATTAATAATTAAGCACCTACACAGAATTAATTACCTACTCTAATTTCCTGTAAACCTTGCAGTAAAAATGTTTCAATTTGGGAAAATGTGTAATTAATTTTGTTTACCTACTTAATAATTATTAATTGTTAATTGTTAATTGTTTACTCCGTTATCGCAAGTGAAATTAGAAATTATACTGAATTAATAATTAAATCTAGATAGTGACAGACTCTTTGAGCAAATAGACTTTCTGCCGGACGACTTGGGGAAATATAACCTTCAGCCTCAGCTTCTTCAATTAATTTAGTAACCTGTTCATCTAGGGCTTTTTCTATTTGTTGGTCTAGATTTTTTAGCTTTTTGGGATTGGTATAATCTTGAGCTATTTCTAAAATACGACCGCGTAAACTAATTAATAACTGCTGGCGAATATCAGCCCGAAAAGATTTTAGTTGTAGTAATCTAGTCACTTGATATTGAGCTTTTAACCCCACACTTGCGGCAATTTCTCCCATAGATTTTCCCTGACAATGAAAAAGATGTAATGCTTGAATAAATTGTGCCGATTTTTCTGATTTTTTCCGCTTAAATAGCTGTACCCAAATATCTGTAACTTTAGCTATGGCATTATCCAAACTAAGAATAAACTGCTGTTGGTAATGCCTTAAAAATTCGCTTTGTTCATCAATAGTATCTGTTGCCTGAGATGAAGAAATTTGATTAGCTAAATATTCATGCTCAGAAATATCTAATGATGTAGTCGGCAGAGAACCAGTTTTTACATAAATTCGGTATTGTCGTAGTTGAGAAGCCAGGTTTTTTAGTTTAGTCATTACCAGCTTTTTAGAAAACTTTTGACCAGTTTGAGTTTCTATAAGTTGAGCAATTTCTTGTAATTGTTCCGCCGTTGGTGGTAAGCATTTTTTGCCAACTCCAGCCAGACGTTGTTGACGACGTTGTGCCCGATAAATAGCATGATAACTTGACAAAAGATTGAAACTTTCTCGAATCTCAAAACTACTAAAATTGTAAAAACTAGAGAATATTTTTTCCATTTGTTTCGGACTAATATCATTCAGAAGTGCCCAATCACTAATTAAATAAACTCCACATTCTAGTAAGAAACGATTAAGTTCTGAATTCTGTTTGACTTTTCTAGCTGTCCAGGTAGCTAAACTGCCTTGATTCGGGTCAAAACTTTGGAGAATTTCTTGGGCAAAAGAAGGAGTAGAAGTTGTTTTTTCCTGACTAGATATTCTACCATCATCAGTAAGAACGTAAGGGTATAAATCACGACTACTAAACCCATAATTTTTACCAAAATTAGCTGATAAATATTGACAGACTTGTGCGATTTGCCAAGAGATAAAGCACAGAAGACAGCGTTCTGCTAATAGAGAATTAAGTTCTCGATTACTGTCTATAGAATTATTTCTTACCCATTCTAAAAGTTGACGCTGAATCTTAATATCTGGCAGTTCACTAGCTTGAAAATATTCGGGAAAATTTGAGGTAAAAAAATGTTTAGCCTCGGCAATTTCCCAGATTTGCTGGGAGCCAGAACTATTAATTTTAATCTGTCTCCAGTATTTAGAAGCAGTACCCATTTAGTTTGAAATTTTATATTAATAAAAATGCACAACTACTGGATATTTTACCTTGAAAAATGAACAAGTAGAGATAAATAAATCTCGTAATCCTCCTAGGAATATCGTATACAACTTCTCTACTCGGTGGTTTAGAAATTCATGGCATAGACAGTTTTCTATCATACTGTTGTTTTCCTAGAAATATTTTCTCCTTGTTTCTGAGCATAAATTTGGGTGAGTTTGTCATCCAAATTTTTCTAGGTCAATAGTTGGGCCTAATACTAGGTTAGTTATCTCTTTGATTCATCCATATTTCTAGATTCCTAGAGCCTATGCAGTATTGGGCTAATTATGAATAACTTTTAGCTAAGAAAATAATATCAACAGGAGTAACTCCGTAACTCTACCTATAGGCTCAGTTACAACACACCATTAACCACATAAGCGTGTATGAAAGAGTATTTTGCCTAAGTCCCGATCGATTCCAATTCACTTTTTAGTCATCATTAATAATTAATATGTAGGGGCGGGTTTGAAGATATTATATCAAGTCTCATTAATTAGACTAGGGTAAAAATGCTCTTCTAGATTCTCAAGAATCTCTCAAAATTTCCCCTACTCCCTACTCCCTGCTTCCTAATAAATGTTATTTCTGAGTATTTAAACAGACATGATATTAGAAAAATTTGATTGAATAATCTTACAAATAATAATAGGGGTAATTTCCTGCTGAATGCTGCGCAAACATAGATTACTGTAGTAGGGGTAATTACCCCTACGTTGGATTTAACCCTTAAAATCCATTTCCCATCAATATAAATGACGCCCAATAGTAGGGATTACTCGCTTCTTTATCCTCCCCAGTAATCATACTTATTTGAGCTTCCCGTAGTGCTTCTGCTTTACTTTTTCCTTCTTGCAAAACGGTGTAGAAATTATTCATTAATTGAGCTGAATCATCATTAACCCGCCATAAAGAAGCTACGATCGCTTTAACTCCTGCATTTTGCATTTGATAAGCAAAACCAACTATTTCTTCTCCATTACCCATCCGCCCACCAACGTTAGTTTCTGAAGCACTTAATACGACTAAATCAACATTTGGTAATGACCAACTTTCCATATCGCGCAGGGTAATCCGATCGCCATCTCCAAATAAGATAAAAGAGTCTTCTGGTTTCCCATTTCCTTCTTCTCCAGTTAACAATGCAACGGGAGTATCTAAATGCACAATATTATAGTCATTAAAACTATTAATTGTTGCTTCTGAACTAAATTCACTGTTCACTAAAGAACGAGTTCCAGGAATTGTTTCTACTAAATTTTCTACTAATTTTCCTGTTGTTGGTGTTAATAATACCTGCCGATTTCCTACTTGAACTTGATAGTCACCTTCTGTTACAGATGCTGCTAATAAACGAGTTTCACTATTAGATTGACTATCAAAATTTGTCAAACTAGCTGCAGTAATATTATTCACAGTAAAGCGCTGTACTAACCATTGTTTTCCATCATAAAGTGCTGCTAAAGGAATGTAACGCAGTTGATTATCTGGCACATAAATAATCGTCTTAATATTTGCTCCATCTAGCTCATTTTTTATTGGTTTAATCAACCAATTATAGAGCTTTTCAGCAGAAGTTTTTACATCTCCAACAGGAAGAGAAATTGCTTGGCGGAAATCAGCGATCGCTTGATTAATATCCTCTGCTTTTACCTCTACAGTTTTATGAATTGTCTTACCATTCGCCGTAATTAAAACCAACTCTAATTTATCTGGCAAAATCAACGGATAAAATAGCACCGCTCCTGGCAACTTTTGCAACTTATTTTGTAAATTCTTAAATTGTGGTAAATCTGCTTTTAAATTATCTTTGTCAATCTCCCGCTCTAAAATGTCTTTTGTAGTCTCACTCAGAATCTTTTCTTCAGCAGCTAACAATTTAACTCCCATTGCTGTGCTTTCATTACCATTAACATTTCCTAGATAATTATCTAGCTCTTGAATTTTCAACAAATCTAAAACTTGTTGAGCTTCCAGAATTCGTTCCTGTTGTAACAGCAAACTTGCTAAATTACGATAAATTTCTTCAGGGTTTTCTAGTAGATTATTTTCACCTTCCTGATTCCGCATTGCTTCATTCAGGTTAATAGCTTGTTTATAAAAAACTACTGCTAACTCTGGCTTTTCTTGAGCTACTAATATTGTGCCTAACTGCCCAGAAATTTTACCTTCTTTATCTTTAGCTTCACTCTCTTTATATATCACTAATGCTTGTTGTAAATTCTCTAAAGCTTCGGGATATTGTCTGAGTTGGTACAAAGAATCTCCTATACCTTGATAAGCTACAGCCACAGCATTTTTATCTTCTTTATCTGGTAAATTATCTAAGGCAAGTTTGTGATAATTCAGGGCAATAGAATAATCACCAGAATTATAATAAACTTCTCCCAGAGCATTCATATTCGCAGCGATGACTGCTTTTACCCCCACTTCTTTATTAATAGATAAAGCATCTAGCAAAACTTTTTTAGCTTTGCGGTTATCACCCTGGCGATCGTACACTTTCCCCAAACCAATCATAACTTTGCCTTCACCAGCACGCTCTTCTGCTTCTTTATAAAAAGCTAAAGCTTGTTCATAAACTGATTCAGCTTTGGTATTTTCTCCACTCTCGTAGTAGGCATCTCCCAGATAACTTAAAACTTCTAATTGCCCGGTTTTATCTTCTGCTGCTTTTGCTGCCTCCAAACCTTTTTCATAAGCTTCTAAAGCCTTAGTTTCTGCTCCTTGTTTTTGATAAAGTTCGCCCATAAAACCGTAGATGCGCCCCACACTTTTTTGGTCGCCGATACTTTCTAACATGGCGACGGCTTGCTCAAAATATTTCAGAGCTTGGGAGTCTTCACCTTTTTGACGATAGACAAATCCTATATTATTTAATAACCTGCCCACCCCAGCATTATCGTTAATTTCCCGACGCACAACTAAAGCCTTTTCATAACTTTTTAGAGCTTCGTCATAGTTTCCTTGAGTGAAGTAGAGCACCCCCATATTATTAAGAGTGCGGCCTTGGTCTCGGCGATCGCCTACTTCTTCCCGAATAGTCAGGGCTTGTGTATAGAATTCTAAGGCTTGGTCAAGTTGTCGTTGACTGGCTTTGACTGCAGCGATATTATGTAATGATTCTCCTTGATTTGGGCGGTCGTTATTAGCTTTTGCTATATCTAGGGCTTCTTGATGAAGGTTTAGGGCTTTGGGAAAGTCGCGCTGTCGTTGATAGACGAAGCCAATCAGATTAAGAGTTTCTGCTGTACCTGGGCGATCGTTTAATTCTCTACGAATGGTTAAAGCTTGTTGTAATACATCTAAGGCTTTTTCGTATTCTCCTTGATTACTATAGACCTCTCCCAAATTATTTAGGGTTTGGGCAATACCTGCTTTGTCTTCTAGTTTTTTACGAATTTCCAAAACTTGTTCATAGGTTTCGAGGGCCTCATCAAATTTTCCTGTCCGAAATTGTTCAACACCTGTTTTAAATAGTTTGTCTGCCTTAGCCTTATTCGTAGCAGAGTCTGGAGTATTTTCTGCCTCTGGCGACGGTGTTTGGGCTAAGGCTTTTGGAATAATTGGAATTGTGAATGTTGGGGAAAGAGTAATTGCAATAGCACTTAAATAGCTTAGGTAGAAATAGTGATTTTTCACAGTAGGAGCTCTCCTAATTTAGGACGAGTATAGATTAGGGATCGAATTTTTAGCCATAATTTCTGGTTATGGCCATTTTATCTTATTGGGTCTAACCCTCGATCCTCTCAAGTCATATTTTGTACTATTCTGAGTCTTCTAAGATTCTACCCACTGGCAAGTATTGTGGGCTGATGCTTTGATTTAGAACTAGCAGGAGAACTTGTGGTAAAGTTATTCTAGAATATCATTCAGTTACTAATATTGTCTAACAATATTTTTTTTGATATTAAGAATAATTTGTGAGATTCAAATGGATACTTACCATCAAGAAATACACATTTTATAGCCGAGGTATCAGGTATGCTCTGGAAATTCACAAATGATTAAATTGTGTTTAGCCAAAACTTCGGAATCGGAAACTACCCAGTATACTTATTCATCGTCACATTTGAATTAATATAAACAGATGACTAGTAATGAAATTCAAGAAAATAGATTTGTTAATTTACTTCTCAATGAACTCCCTAATCAATTTACAGGTAAATTAGAAGTAAAAAGTTATCAAAAAAGTTGGACACTATTCTTTTGTGTCGGTCGTCTAGCCTGGGCAAATGGTGGCGAACATCCTAACCGACGTTTCCACAGAATTTGGCATCAATTTTGTCCGAATATTTCTCTAGCCAATGTAGGGGTAAGATACGGAGATTCAGTTATTTGTTATTACTATCACATTTTATCTATTTTATGTAGAAGGAAATCTTTGACTCCGGCTCAAACAAAAGCAATTGTTGTTTGGAATTTAAAAGAAGTTTTATTTGATATTTTACAGCAGCAGTCACAAGAGTTATTAGCTTATAACTTATCTCCAAAGGGATTGGAAAAATCTTTGATTTTGATGTCGGTAGTTATTCGTCCTGAAACTATTATTCCTCCGGTCAATAAGTCATGGCTAGAATGGGAGGAGTCTAATTTAGCTGAATATTCTCCTAATTTAGTTCCTGTTATTACAAAACAAAAACTGTTGCAACAAGTAGCTAAACCTAATTCTTATAAAACAATCACTAAATTAGTTGATGGCAAAAAAACTTTCCGGGAAACTGCTCTCTTAGTGAAGAAAGATTTGCGTCAGTTAACATTATTTTTAATCCCTTATGTACGGAATGAATTAATTGATATTAAGACAGTTTTAGATAAACAACGGATTGACGGAAGTCCAGAATTATTATCAGATGTTGAGCCAAAACAATCACCAGAAAAGTATCAGGCATTAATTGCTTGTGTGGATGATAGTAAAGAGATTTGTTATCTCTTAGAAAAAATCATTAATAAACTAAATTATAGATTTCTGTCAGTTCAGAACTCGATTAAGGCATTACCAATAATTGTTGAAACTAAGCCAGATTTAATTTTTTTAGATTTAATGATGCCAATTGCCAATGGTTACGAAATTTGTACTCAACTGCGACGAGCACCTATTTTTGAAAATACACCAATAATTATACTTAGTGGAAATGATGGAGTTGTAGATAGAGTTCGTGCTAAAATGGTGGGAGCCACAGGGTATATGACCAAGCCTATTGAACCGAAAAAGGTATTGGCAGTAGTGAAGCGATATTTACAAAATCCTTCTCCTCCTAAGTCTCAAGAAAAATCCGATACATCAGAGTTATAAGTTCTTTGTTATAAGTTCTTTAAAATTGTATTACTTATATCAAATTTCACTCACTAGTATTTCTTGCCGATAAACTGTTACAAAATTTATTTTAACTTTATAACTTTAGACTTGAATAAGTGATGTATTAGGTTAAAAGTTAAAAAATTATTAAATAGCACTATCAAAAAAATTAAGTATGTATACTAAAAATATTAATATCAATTATAAGCAATTACAAATATTATTAATCTATTATAAATTCTATGTTAGCTACTGAAAATATTGATAACTTGAGTCTAATTAGTCAACTAATTACTACTAGTCAAAAGCAATTTACAGGCAGCTTGAAGGTAGAAGCTAATGGCATCAATCACAGCAATCAGTGGAATATTTACTTTTTTAGAGGTCGCATAATCTGGGCTTGTGGCGGAGAAAATTCTCGGCGACAATTGCGACAACATATTGTACGGTATCAAATCAAAATTAATCCTATAAGTTTAGACCGCTTCCAAGTTAGTCATAATAGTTGCTGGATTTATGAACTATTGTGTAGTTTATTACAGGAAAAACAAATTAGTAGAGAAAAGTTTGAAACTATAGTTAAATCCATAGTTTCTGAAATACTATTTGATATATTACAACAGGAAAATCAACCACAAGTAATTTGTGAAATTGAACCAAATATTAAAATCAATACCCTGAAATGGCCCAGATTTTTGATTGATACTCAAACAATCATTAAAAAAGCAGAGGAAAATTGGTATAACTGGAGTCATGCAGGTTTAAAATATTTATCTCCTAACTTTGGTTTAGTATTATCTGAACCCGAGCAATTAAAACAACAAATATCAGCAATTCTCCATACTAAGTTAGCGACACTAATTAATAGTCAACGTACTTTACGAGACATTGCAAGTAAAATCAAACTAGACCAGTTTCGCCTGGCAAAATTTCTCTTTCCTCAGATTCACAAAGGATTAATTAAACTGGTAAAGTTACCAGATTTGCCCCTAATCTTTCCCTCCTTACAAAGAGCAAATTTGCAGTCATATCAACAAAAAAAGTCTAGCCTAGAAAAAAAAATTAAACCTTTAATTGCTTGTGTAGACGATAGCCCAATAGTTTGCCATCAAATGAAGCAAATTATCAGTGCTAATGGTTTAGATTTTATCGGAATCAACAGCCCAGTAAAAGCAATAATAACTTTGATAGAAAGAAAGCCAGATTTGATTTTTTTAGACTTAGTAATGCCCATAGCAAACGGTTATGAAATTTGTGCTCAGATTCGTCGAATCTCAGAGTTCAAAAAAACGCCAGTAGTAATTTTAACAAGTAGTAATCGGGTCACAAATAGAGTTCGGGCGACTATGGTAGGATGTTCTGACTATCTAACTAAACCAATTCAAGAAAAACAAGTCCAAGAAATAGTTAGTAAATATCTAACTGGTAGCTCTTACTTAGCTCAACAACCTATACCTCAAACACTCAGAATACAGTTTTCTTAATCGCAGCAAACTATTGTAAGTTGTTCATCAATTAGCTATATGAAACCAACTGAAAAGTCATAAATTTCATCTGAAATCTGATGCTGAGAGAATTTATTGTATATGTCTGCCCAGTCGGTAAACTTAACAATCAAGTAGAGAAATATTTCGGCACTACTCGTAAAAAATTTGGTGAAAATGGTGCACATCAATATATACCCAACTGTACCTTAACAGGTTTTTCACGACAAATTAACCTCTGTTCGGATTTATATTCAAGCCTTAGATACTGCCTTAAAAAATGCTCTGCCGATTCGCCCACCACAACCAATAGTTGTCTGAGATATGAAGTTATAGCGGTTTTCATTCTTCTTGGAATACAGCAACAGAAGTAAGTAAACTAATTGGGTAGTATAGTTATATTTCTAGGTAGTCTACCTTTTCACAAACTCCTATAGAACCCCTAAACGTATCTTTGTCAATGAAGATCGTTTTTTTAGTTAGGAGTCACCGAGTCTGGAGACAGGAGTCTGGAGATAAGAGGTAAAAGGGAAGAGAGAATAGGTAAGAGAAAAGAGGGCAGAGGGAAGAAAAAAAAATTCCACAAAATACCCAGATTTTTCCTCAAAATTGATGCGCAAGAAGACTTAACTATGGTAATTATATAGAACTCAAATGGGTTCTATAAAAGCAAACTTTAATTAGATCAAATTAGCATCAGCTTCGATACAAAAACTTACTGCTAACTTTCCTACATTTGCCAACTCACTAACTTGTGTTGATACAGCACTTTTCAAGATGCAAGATATTATTGCCTGTTGCCTGTTGCCTGTTGCCTACTACCCAGAATTTTGTACTTCATCAAGTCGCAAACTGCTGTAAGTTACGCCTCAAAAATAATTTACATCTAATCTAAGTTTAGCCTACAAATTTTCATCAAAACAACAAAAGCTTGCAATAATAGCTAAAGAAATTATCAATCCCAAAAACGAAATATCATGGGAATTACGACTTTATCAACGTTACCTAGATACAGGGCTATTTCATTCTAAACTGTGCCATGTTATGTATTTACGAAAATAGGTTATTTAGAGCTTCCGAAAATTTATCTTTCGCTATCTGAAAGTAAGTAAATTCATTGCTAAAATCTAGAATGAAATGACCCTGACCTAGATAACTCTGAAACTTATCATCAATTTGGGAAACTTTAATCAAAAATGAACCAAATAATCACCAGTATTTCTAACCTTTGGCAAAAAACTCCCGGACAAGTTTATTTATTATTATCAGTCATTATTTTCGGCGCGGCTAACTCAATTACAAAACAATTAACAGAAATTGGAGCAGAAAAATTTCCCGGAGAAAATCCCATTTCCTTTTGCAATGTTTTATTTGTCGGAAATATTTGTGCTTTGTTAATTTTAATTATTATCTATAGAAAACAGCTAAATATGCGTTATTTTCAACAGTTTTCTAGTCAAGATTGGGCTAGTATGTTAGCTGTTGCATTTCTAGCTGGAGCTTTATCTCCTGCTGTTACATTTGAGGCACTTTCTCGCACAATGGTGAATAATGTTATATTAATCGGACGTATTGAACCTCCCTTAACTTTAGCATTAGCTATTTGTTTATTAGGAGAAAGAGTTAATAGCTGGAAAATTACTGGAGCAATTATTTCATTTGCGGGAGTTATTTTAATTATAGTTTGGCAAAATTTTTTGGGAAATCCTGTTGATTCTACAAATACTATAAATACAATCGCCATAGGTTCAGGAGAACTTTTAGCAGCAATTGGGGCAATTACTGCTGCAATTTCTAATACTATTAGCAAAGCACGTCTGCATCGAATTCCGGTAGGATTTTTTAATATTATTCGTAATGGTTTGGGAGGTGTTATCTTCTTTTTTGCCGCACTATACTTTTATGGCAGTAATCACTTTATGGAACTACTATCACCTTTTTTATGGCAATGGATGTTAGTTTATAGTGCAGTTATTGTCGTAATAGGTCAAATTTTGTGGCTGAAAGGATTAAGCAAAACTAGTAGTTCTGATGCTTCTATAGCTAGTGCATTTAACCCTATTGCTGGAGTTATAGCAGCTTATTTAATTTTAGGAGAACAACCTACTTTTGTTCACTATATTGGGGGAGGTATTATTTTAGTTGGAATTATATTGAGTCAAGTAGGAAATAACCGTGAAAGTCTGGGTAATCAAGTTACTGAAAAAATTCATCCTCAACAAAGAGAAACAGGTTTAGGATTCAAAGGTTTTTAACCTCGTCATACTACTACGCTCCAATCAATAATACCAAATCTCAACATTTTTGCTACACCCGAACGGGTGGGAAGAGAGGTAAATGTAGAAATTACCTACACTGATTGAGTGAATAATTGTCAAAAATAAAGTTTGAATCTTGCTAATTATTTAACTATTGAAGTTTCGCTGAAGTCTAGCGTTAATGAGTGATAATTAGTATAAAAGGATGGGAAGTGGGGGGAGTCTGAGGATATGAGGAGGTAGTATAATTAGTTGTATTTCATATCAAATTACTTTTTTACTTTCTGGCTCAATTTTCAGCTTTTGCGAAATAACTTTAGGATTATTTTTCGTATTTTAGATCGCGCTGTTTTTCTACAACAAACATCTCCTATACCAAGCGTGATAGATGTTTGGTACAAATAGTTAGTCTTTTGCTAGGAGCAGGGCTATTTCATTCTAAACTGTGCCATGTTATGTATTTACGAAAATAGGTTATTAATAGCTCCCGAAAATTTATCTTTCGCTATCTGAAAGTAATTAAATTTATTGCTAAAATCTAGAACGAAATGACCCTGGCTAGGAGTTAGTCGGTAATTTCTTTTCCTGCGGAATGTGGAGTAAAGGTGATGTTCCGCAGGAAATTGCCCCTACTCCTGACTACCTTTACCCATAGCTAAATGTAGCAAAATTCCTGAAATTTGGTATTAATAGTTGTGTACTGAATTTTACTCTAAGCATCTTTTTTAAACTAAATATTATTACCTTCTACTGTTTCTTCAAGATAACGTAAATACTATAACCCATTGCAAATTAAAATAAACGGACTCCAATAATAAGGATGCCCACCCTTATAGTTACTACTAATCAAAGAAATTTGTGCTTGTCTTAAAGCTTCTGCTTTTGTTATATTACCAGATTCTAATTGAGCATAAAAAACCTGCATCAATTTCTGAGTTGCCTGATCATCAACCCGCCATAAACTTGCCAAAGTTGCTAAAGCACCAGCTTGCTGCATCATATAACCAAAACCTAATATTTCTTCCCCATTTCCTAATATCCCACCCACTCCAGTTTGACAAGCACTTAACACTACTAAATCTACATTTTTTAAATCCCAACTTTCCACATCTCGTAAAGTTACGCGATCGCCATCCCCAAACAAAATAAAAGAATCTTCCGGTTTACCCCTCACAAAAGCAGCATGAGTCGCCAAATGTACAATATTATATTGATTCATCTGAGCCACGACCGCCTCTCGTGTAAAAGCATTATCCAATAATTTTTTAGTGTCAGGAAATAAACTTGCTAAAGAATTAACTTCTGGCGCAGCAAAAGCCAAAGCATCAAAACTAAACTTGTTATTTCCTACCTCAAAATTATAACTTCCTTCACTCAAACCGCCCGCTAATATTTTTACTTCTACATTTGATTTTTTTTGAATATTCATCAAGCTAGCAGCAGTGATATTATTAATTTTAAATCTTTCTACTAACCATTTATCTCCATCATATAATCCCGCCAAAGGAATATAACGTAGTTGTCCATCAGGAGCATAAATAATAGTTTTAGCGTTAATAATTTTTAGATAATCTTCCAATGGTTGAATCAGCCATTGATAAAGTTGTAAAGCAGATTTTGTCACTCGTTCATCAAGAATAGCTTGATTTGTATTTCGACTTAAATATTCAGCTCTAGCTCTATTCGTTAAGCCTCCAATAAATTGAGCAATTTCACGGTTTCAATCATCTCTTATTACTGCCACAGTGTGATAAATAGGAGGAGCGCCAGCAGTTACCAAAACTAATTAATTCTAGGCGGTCTTCCAATATTAATGGATAAAGCCACACTGCCTTTGAGTTTTTCTAATTCAATAGTGAATTTTGTAACTGACCTATAGTTGCTAAACTCAATTTTTGACTCTTAGCCATTTGATTAATATTTTCTATTAAATCTGCAACTTCCTGACGATAAATAAACTCATTTAATTCAGCTATCATAACTACCATATCTTGTTCAATTGTCACTATCCTTCGTTTCTGCTTTCCTGTAATTTGAGTTTCTAAAATTACTCGTAATTCCGTCAATTCCTTACCTATTAAAATTGCTTAGCGCTGAACTTCATTGTACTTTTCCCCCAAAAAATCCTCTGGTGAAAGTCACTTTATTCCCAGAGCAGTTTGCTGATTTCCCCTGACATTTTGCAGATAATCATCTACTTCTTGTACCTTCAGCAAATCCAAAATGTACTGTGCCTCTAAAACACGGTTTTGTTGTAATAATAAATCCGCCAAAGAACGATATGTATCAGCAGATGTTCAATAATTACATCATTAAAATTCAATCTAAAACCTGGTGATTTAATCAAAATTCCTCGATTCAACATCAATCTATTGACAAAAAAATGCGGCAAATCTTTAGCTTTCATTTGATTATTAATCTCATCAAAACCTAAAAAAAGAATCAAACGATTAGTAGCATCATTATCAGAAATTACCAACGAACTTTGGATATATTCATCTATATATAGCAATGTGCGCTGGCATATTTACACATGATTTTTTGTATACCTTTTCGCTTACTGCACTTTGAGCTGGAAGTTGTAAATACCTGAGCGCTCATTGCTATAATACTAATTTGACTCCCCCACAATCTGATATTTAGTTTCTCTACCTCATCCAAGTTGATACAGTTTTTCTAATACCAACCAAGCAATTTCCACTTTAACTGTAGAAACAGGATTAAAAAAACCTTCATTTTCCTCATCCTGCCAGCCATTAGCATTTTTATTAACAAATAAAGATTTATAAGAAAAATTTTGCAATTTGGGAGGTGTATCAGCCTCATTTACCTTGACAATTAACAGTTTACTGAATAATGAATAATTAATAATTAAATAATTCCGGTTTAAAGCCTCCCTTTTTAAAGGGAAAAAAAGCGGTCGTTTGCGCAGCATTCCGTAGGATGGGATGGCGAGGAGACCTCGCCATATCCAATCGACTCCTGTGAAGAAAAAATTTTCCAATTGTGTGAATCCTCTCTCTTTTAAAGAGAGGTAATTATTAATTATTAATTGTTAATTGTTAATTGCTGAACTGACCCAGCATCGATCTATTCTAAAAGCTTACCTCGTTTTAAAATATCTGCTAATGTAATTAATGCGGATATACAATAAGCGGATATAATAACTCTGGCTGCACGAGATATCAGATTTAGCTGTTAACAAAATTCCTCAAAAGTACAAGTTTTTTGATTAAGAGCGGAAAATAAATTTAAGTCATAAGCCACTAATACAGGTAAGCTAAGTGCCTATGCAAAATTAATTACATATTCATTTCCTAAATTATCAAGCACTTTTTTGAGATATTGAAGTAAGCTGTTCCAGTTTTCGTAAGCTCCTACTTCAATCCATTCATAGCATGATAAATTTCCATAATATTTGAATTATATTTTGTAAGTGGTGAGTAGGTCGGCAACCAAAATATTTCTAATTTTTTTGACTTCCATTCTTCTAATTTATTCAGTATGCTATCCCTAGTATTAATCTAAGCTTGGTCAATAATGACTACAGTTCTTTGGGACAAATTCTGACTGAATTTATCCAAAAATTTAATCACTACTTCACTATTAATATATCCCTTGACTATTTCGTAAAATAATTGGTTTTTACGATTGATTAATCCCAGAATATTTACTAGTTTACTTTGACAACTTTTACAAGTTATTGTTTTTCCCTCCTCTTGCCATCCATAGGGAATATATAGTTTGAAATAAAATCCACTTTTATCTAAGTATCTTAAGTCAATTTATCCTGTTTTTTCTAGATTTTTTAGTTCTTCTTGCCTAGGAAATTTTACCTCGCGCTTCCCATTCATCAGGGGTTTTACTCATGCCTCTTTTCATCCTCTTCCATCTCATACCTAGCTTTTTTATAATTCTTTTTATTGTGTCTTTACTCACATTTATTGCCCAAGTTTTTTTAATTTTATTTTTAATTTTATTCAGTGCTTTTGGTTCAGATTTTACCCAGTTTTTTACTTGATTCTTTTTCTCAAGGGTTTAATTTCGGCTTTCTACCTCTTCCTGTTTGATTCTACAGCCCTAATATTCCTTGAACTTCCCATCGAGTCAACCAATTAAAAATTGTTTTTCTGCTGAAAGTAAATATTTTCATTAATTCCTTAAGAGGAAATCCTTGACCGCTCAATATTATACATAGAGCTGCTGTCTCTAACTTGAAGAGAATTACTATGGTGACTTATTCTTTCTAGAAGCTTTCTACTTTCTGGATTTAAATGTAAACATGAACCTCAGAAAGTTATAAATCTATAATTTGCTTTTTATAGCATATATTCCTTTGTCAAATATGTGTAATTAATTTGGCACGACCACTTAACGCATTAACGCACAAATTTATCAGAATATCCTAGAGTTGCTTACCATCTGTTTGAGGTTTAACCATTTAGTATCTCCAAATTAAATAACCTGTTTATCCAACAAAGCAAATTTAACTAATTTAACTAAATAGAAAATTCTAAGTAACAGTTCGGAAGATAAACTAGGAAATAGAATGAATTAAATAGTAGTCTTATAATAACCGAATAATTGTTAATTGTTAATTGCCGAATAAAAATATTTCCTTGTTATCTACAAACTACTACCTAAAATTCTCAAATAAATCGTCTTCTTTTTTAATTCCTTGATGCTTCCATCAGAATAAATTCTGCTACTCTTAAATCCACAGGAGTAGTCACCTTTAAATTAGTCTCCTCTCCCTCAACAATTTTTACAGGCAAACCACATTTCTCAAACAAAGCAGCATCATCAGTAACTTCCCAACCTAACTGACGCCCCTTTTCGTGGCACTCTTTCAACAACTTCACCTCAAACCCTTGGGGTGTTTGAGCCGCCCATAATTGGCTACGGTCTGGCGTATCTGTGATTAGACCAGATGGACTAACAACCTTAATTGTGTCCTTAACTGGCACAGCAGCAATTAAACCAGGACACTTAAGAATCTCCTCCGCACACCGATCCAACAATTCCGGAGTAGCCAAACACCTGGCCCCATCGTGAATTAACACCTGTTCGGCTTCGGGAGGCAAAGCCTGTAAACCTTTATAAACAGACTCTTGGCGAGTTGCTCCTCCCTCAATCAGCTTAATAGACTTATTAGTAGACAAATCAGAAATCATCTGTTGAAAATTTGGAAAATCAACAGGCTGGCCAATAATCCCAATCCAACTAATATGATGAGATTTTACAGCAGCCTCAAAAGTCCAACTTAGTAAAGATTTACCCAGTAGAGTCAGCAAAAGCTTGTTCCGAGAGCTTCCCATGCGTCGCCCCATACCAGCAGCAGGAATCAATAGATACATTTTGTGTTTTAGATTTCCAATGAATAATTAAATCTCGGTATATACTCATTTCGTAAAATTGAATCTGTACCACAGAAATAATCCCAAATCATAATCGTAAGATATGGTTGGTATTGTGTTCAACTAAATAATTAAGCTAAATCCCTTAAACATGAGAATACTAGCCCTTGTCCCTGGTGGAATTGGCGACCAAATTTTATTCTTTCCTGTTCTGGATGACCTCAAACAATCTTATCCAGAATCTCAGATAGATGTAATTGTAGAGCCTCGCTCAAAAGGTGCATACCGAGTCTGTAAGTCCGTGCAGGATGTCCTGACCTACGACTTCAAAGATGCCAATAGTCTGGCAGACTGGGGCAACCTGTTGGGTATTATGCGCGATCGCGAATACGAAGCAGTTATATCCCTGGGGCAACGTTGGACTGTTGGCCTATTACTATGGTTAACAGGAATTCCTAAACGCGTGGGTTACGCAGGCAATGGGGGAATCTTTCTCACAGACCCCATACCCCTAAAGACTGAACAATATGCCGCTCAAATGTACCATGACTTGCTGCAAGGAATGGACAGTGTAACCCCCTTTAGGGGAATATCAATCAATGTACCCAAAGCGGATATTGACTGGGCCGAAGCTGAACAGAAAAGGTTAGGAGTTGCCGAAAGTGGTTATATTCTGATTCATGGTGGTTCAAGTACCCTAGCTCAAACTAAAGGTATTGAGAAAATTTATCCCGCCATTGGCTGGCAGGAGATTATTACAGAACTTCAACAGAAGCAGCCTAATTTGCCAGTAGTAGTTGTTAAAGGTCCTGAAGATGGAACTTGGGTCAGCGAAATTACCCAACTTTATCCAGATGTCAAAATAGTTATGCCTGGGGATGTGGGTAAATTAGCAGCAATTATTGCTGCTGCTAATTTGATGTTATGTACTGACAGTGCTCCAATGCACTTAGCAGTAGCAGTTGGGACATATACAATTGCTTTGTTTGGTCCAACCGAACCAGACAAATTATTACCCAAGAGTGATCGAGTCATTGCCATTAAGTCTGCCACTGGCAAAATGGCTGATATTTCACCTCAAGAAGTCTTAAAGAAAATTTGGGGCGGAGATGGTGCTTAAAAGCCCAGAATTGCCTTTTTTTGACTAGGAAAGAATTGTCATTGCGAGGGAGGGATAATTGAAAGAGCATTGTGGCTCACGACCAACTTCCCGAAGCAATCTCCAGCGGTAATTTTGGTTAGGGAATTATTTCGGGGTACTCACCGTGCGAGTATTAACACTCTTTTGAAAACCCCCCTCGCAATGACAGATTCAATGAGACAAAGCGCAAGTCTATTCCCCTCCAGGTATATTTTTGTATTAATCCCCCTTATGGGATTGATACAAAAAATTCCTCTGCTAAGTCATACCCCAACATTTGAGATATGGACATTAGTCTAGATTTGCTGGGAATATCTTGCTGATGTAGCCAGTGTCTCAAAACAAAGATTTTGTGCATCAGAAATATTTCTAACGCTTCTGGGTTATACTGAATACCTTCTGTGCGATGGAATTGATGTGGTACAAGCATCGCAGTATAACGAGCCAACTCGCCCCCTTTCCAATCAAGCAAAAATGGTAACCAGGGATAACGAGAGTCTAAACGGATAAACCACAAACGCACTTCTGGGATTTCTGAAAGTTCTCGCGGATCATCAGGTTGCTGAGAATAGTCAATTTCAAAATTTAGCTGCTGTTCAGAAGAGGCGATCGCTCCTTCTTGCATTAGTTGAGAAATTACACTCTCAACCGGAGATAAATCCAAGTTGTTCAAGTGTTCAGTATTCAAGGATATCTTAATTGTCATTCTACCTGTAGATCGTAAATCAATTATAATAATAAATATAATAAATTATTCGTTACGGTTTTGATGCTTTAACCTTACTCATCAAATACTTTAGTTGGAGATTATTGCTTGTTGATTTGTTTTATAGCGGTTCTCATCCTTGATGAAGTACAGTATTTTTTCGGCGTTGTACAATGACGAATGATTTGGAATTTGGGATTTAGGATTTGGGATTTGGGGAATTGCCAGAATGATTAACATGCCTTGTTTTTTCCTACCATGATCCAGACCAATTTTTGGCACCATCATTCCATAATGTGCAATCCCATTTTTTCTATTCCCTATTGTCTGTTGCCTGACGGAGCTGTTGCCAAAAATCTCAAACTTGTGTATCTCACCAAGAGCGAGAAATGCTATAGATTGTGTTTGAGAGAACAAAAAATACCATGATTTTTTTACTTTAAAGCATCCTCAGACTTTTTATCCTAACTATAGCAATCCTATTTCAGTTATAAATTTTTGGTGGTGGTAGGTGGTAGGTGGTAGGTGGTAGGTGGTAGGTGGTAGGTGTTAGGTGTTAGGTATTAGGTGGTAGGTAGAAGACAAATTGAAGAAGGCAGAAGGCAGAAGCGGTCAGACCCCGCTTGGCGCGTAAGACGCACCTGGTAGCTGACCAAGAGAGGGAAAATTGCATGGGGATTCGCTCCCCCAAACAATTTTGAGCACCGCGGGTGACGGTGGGGTATTAAACCCAATAAGGGAAAAGATAAATACATCTAAATTTTTCACAAATCATTTAGGATTGCTATATAAAAAATATTCACTCGCTAATTATAACTAAATTGTAAATTAGTTGGTAACGATTCATCCTGACCGGCTCCGGTCTGATTTGAACAACAGTCCTGTTACTCTATTTAATTTAAGATAGAATAAGCAAAAAAAGCCTACAAGTTGATTAGAGAAAATTTAAACACACTCGCTTAAAACTCATGGCTATTTCATTCTAAACTTTGCCATGTTATGTCTTGACGAAAATACGTTATTTAGAGCTTCCGACAATTTATCTTTCCCTATCTGAAAGTAAGTAAATTCATTGCTAAAATCTAGAATGAAATGAC
>JBARXI010000683.1:0-9668 GCA_049647275.1 Microcoleaceae cyanobacterium | reverse complement strand
GCTGGTTGTTGATTTGTATTTACCGCTGGTTGTTGATTTGTATTTACCGCTGGTTGTTGATTTGTATTTACCGCTGGTTGTTGATTTGTATTTACCGCTGGTTGTTGATTTGTATTTACTGCTGGTTGTTGATTTGTATTTACCGCTGGTTGTTGATTTGTATTTACCGCTGGTTGTTGATTTGTATTTACTGCTGGTGGTTGTTGATTTGTTTGTTGTTCTTCCATGTATCCTCGGTTATGGGGTTTCTGTACGTCCATCTGGATATTTTAGATTTGCCGATCTGCTTTTTGATTAAATCAAAAATCTAAAACTATTAAATTAATTTGATTAGAGCGGAACTTACACAGGAATTCTATCTGTAAGTGGGTAGGTTTAATTATCCGTAAAATAGCCATAAAGATTTAAAACGGTGAAAAGGTCTTGAAAACTAGCTTCTGGCTTCATTTTCAGATTTTTCATTTTTTTGCGCAGCATTCGGTAGGAAACGTTTATTTATGCCTACCTATTTAGTGCGTTGCAACGCATCTTACACCACTAAAAAGTGTATAATAGAGAATTTTGCGTAAATCCTGTAGATATAGATATCGATAATCGATCCAGTTAGTTAGCCCACCTAAATTTTTTGCTACTGTTAAGGATATCGTTAAAACTGCCCTGATAACCGGGAATGTTTTTGAAATTTTCCTCATCATTAAGATGGACGGAAATTATCAGCCACAAAGTTCTACTGACGGCGATTACTCTTGCTCTGTGCAGAGAGCAGAAACCAATACCTCAAAAGTGTCAAGTCAAAAGTCAAACATTTAAGTAGGCACACAAAATTAATCACACATACTGCCAAACTAAAATGATTATGCTCTAATAGTTACAGAAAAGGGAAGTGGATAATTAGTGAGTGCTTAAGCACCTACGACTCAATAAATAAATTTAGTTGCTCAAAAAAAGTCGCAATGCCCCCCTTAATCGGGATTATTTATTTGATAAATCTAGTTAGTTAAAACCATTTTTGCAGCCATAACTTTTGACTTGGAGCATAGCAAATGGTCAGTTTAGAAAGAACTTAAATTGACAATAAAGAGTAATTATGATATACAAATCAAGACTCATTGAAATACTGGCAGGTAAAAATCGCGGTTTACTCGCAAGTGAATCCGATAAAAAAGCAATTCTGGCAGCGATCGCTCAGTTAGAAGATTACAACCCAAACCCACGCCCCTTTGAAGTTCAAGAACTATTAAATGGAAATTGGCGACTACTTTATACTACCAGTCAAGAATTACTACGCATTGACAATTTTCCATTCCTGAAACTAGGTCAGATTTATCAATATATCCAGGTTAAAGATAAAGCAATCTATAATATTGCTGAGGTATATGGTTTACCCTTGTTAGAAGGAATAGTCAGTGTTGTTGCTCAGTTTGAGCCTGTTTCTGAAAAACGAGTTAAGGTAAAATTCAATCGTTCAATTTTAGGTTTACAACGTTTAATTGGTTATCGATCGCCCGATAACTTAATTGCTGAAATCGAACTAGGTAAAAAGTTTACTGCTGTTGATTTTAATATTCAAAATCGGGAACAAAAGGGATGGTTAGATATTACATATTTAGATGAAGATTTACGTATTGGACGAGGCAATCAAGGAAGTGTATTTGTTTTAACTAAAGTTTAAGAGCCTGATTTGATAATTCCCCTAAATGATGAGCGATACAGTTGAGACACTTAGTCGATCATTACTGGTTTTCTCAGTCGATTTAAGCAGGTCAACAAATAAACATTCTAGTTTCATAGAAACTAAAAACTATCTTGGAGCAATATTTCAAATTGTTCTTGAATGGGGTTTATCTTTCCTTTTTTTTCTCTACTGATTCATCAATACAATGTCTAAAAAACGCCGTTAGAAATCTTCCAATAAAGGACTTAAACGCTGCAATAAAGGGTCTTCTACTACATCTTCTTCCATCTCATCGTTTACGTTCTCTCCTGTGTTTTGTTGTGTAGATGTAAATTCTGACTCTGTTAATTTGGATTCTAACGCTGATTTAATAGTTAATTCTGTTTGAGTTTTAATAGCAGCTTCAATTTTTGGCAGTTCTGTCTTAAAACTATCCAAAGTTTCCATAAATTTAGCATCAATATTGAATTGCATCTGAGTCAACAGTTGACTCAGTTTATTCAAGTTATTTTCTAATTCATTTAATTGATTTATTTCACTAGATTTATTAGTTGATTCCCTAGCAGAAAGTTTTTTTTCGATCTCCGAAAATTTTTCCGTCAGCTTCTCGGAAATTTTGTGTTCTAGGCGTTGCCAACTTGAAGCAGGTTGAGCTAATTCTGAAGACGAAGATACATACAAAAATTGCCATAGAGCCTGCTTACAGAGATTACTGAAAGTTTGATATTTTTGGGCACTTAAATCTTTTTCAATAGCCGCCAATAACTGCTTATCTGCTGCCTCTTCGGTAAAAAAGACTTCTTTTTTCTGATTTTTTTCCCACAGCATCAGGTAATATTTTGATTAACTTACATAAAAACAAAATTGAAAGCCCGGTGTTGTTAAACCGGGGATGAAAAGCAACTTGAGATTTTAATTTACCAAATAATTAAGGTTTAAAGCCTCTCCTTTAAAGGGGGAACAAGCGGTCGAGGGACAGCGAGGAGACCTCGCCATCCTCCAATCGACCAAGAGAGAAAAATTTATCCTTTTAGTCAATCCTCTTCTTTTTAAGGAGAGGTAATTATTAATTATTAATTATTAATTATTAATTATTAATTGTGGAATTTGACTTTTTTAGGTTGTAGGTGAACTAAGTAGGTAGGCGCGAATAAACCTTACTATGTAACGAAATGTTGATGGAGTCCAAACCCTTGAGATTGCTTTCGGTCCGGAATGCGGAGCAAACCTTCCACTCCGTTCGAGTCGCTTCGGACGTACTTGTAAATTTTTCCACCTACCTACTTACTCAGAGCAGACTCTAATCGCTGATAGTAAAGGCTTCCCCATTCATAAGGGATTGCCCAAACTTAGTCTTTCTTTGAGACCAAGCTTAGGTCTTACATCCCTTCCCACAGCAGATATGACTGTTCCATCCGTCTTTTGTATTCCGATCCCTTCTGCCCTAATACCTAATATTGTACGCCTGCATTTCCATCTTGGTCATATCTAGCAACACAGTTAGGACAAATCCACTCCCTCACATTTTTTTGTAGGGGCCCTTTCAAAAATCCCCAAAGAAAATTCTTTGGTCAGTGCCCGAAGAAACTTGGGCAACGCAGAAATATCCGCGTTGCTTATGATTAGCGATTAATCCCCTCGTTGCTCAAATTATCCAGGCCAATGCTAAAAAAACCAATAGCAACCTAAAATTTAAATTTCTGTGTGTAGAAACAACAACTTATCTAGATATAGCTAGTTGAGCTTCTCCATAGATATATTGTCCCAGAGTATTAGCCTCTCTAGGTGGTTGAGCCAAATGGGCTTTTATACCCGCTTCTTGAAGTAGCTTTTCTAGGTCTTCCTGGAAAAAATCTGCTCCACCCCCAGTGAGAACTACATTAGTAACCCGCTCTGGCAACCACTTAATCAAACGATCGCAAAGTTTAGCTGCAAAAACCTTACGTAACTCAGGCACAACACCATCAAGATTAATCGGTTTTGTTGCACCTCTTGGACGATAGGAACGTTGACCTTCAGGTTTGTGGACAGCCTCCAACAAATACAAAGACTGAGGATCTGCCCCCTCAATCTTAGAAGCCACATCTTCATAAAACTGACTCATAGCAAAAGGTTCACTTTTAGAAGCAGCCCTAGCAAACCGGAAGCGATCGACCATCAAGAAATCTGTAGTTTGATGGCCAATATCAACAACACCCACAGATAGTTTAGGCAGCTCTGGCTGAAAATCTTTGCCATTATTTGCCTCACACCACAGCAGACTACCATATCCCTCTGGCATTACCCAAACCTTATTAATTCGAATTTCTACAGGTTCACCACCTCGATAAGACATCTTATGAGGAGATTGCAGTTGGCTAATCATCTGTTCTTTTTCTTTTTCAAATTGCTCTTGGGAATAGAAAGGTAAACCCATTACAATGGAAAAATCTCCTTTGAGCTGAAAATAACCAACACAGGCCAAGATTTTAATTAAGGCATCTTCTACTTTGGACTTGGCAAAAGATCGTTCATCTCCAAATAGATTAGCTCCAAAGTCAGCAGCCAGTTGACCTACAGCGTATCCAGAACCTTGATACTCCAGCCACATATCTAATAATGGGTCTGTAGGTTTAGATTCAAAATTACCTGCTCTTACCTGTTCTACACTCAGTTGCTTAACATTGGCCGGAATAAAAACTACACCATTAGGGGTACGACTAACACAAGCTTTAGTAGCTGTGCGTCCGAGGTCAACACTAAGAATTGTTTTTTTAGCGGAACTAGGTACGGTCTTGGTTAGCATTGCTGCTGCTGCTGGCTGTTTTATTACCATTGGGTTGTATTACCTCTGTAAACTTTAATAATCAAAACATTACCGTAATTGAAAGTCGAGGGTCTCTGGAAGTCGAGAATTGAGACTAACGGCACTAAGCGAGAAAAATCGCTCCATAAAATTAATTTCCGAGGGTGGGAGTATAGTACCTGATTAATTTTACTCAAGGGTCAAATATATACTCTGTAGATATGTAGAGTCAAACCTGTTTTCTACGATCTGAGGACAATACCGAAACAGATCCATCTAGTTTATAGATACTAGACCAGAACTACTTTCGCTAAAGCAAAGGGTATTAATTGAACAGGCTAATTACACATCATCCGCAGGAGTTATTATCAAGTATCAGGATTCTTCAGAGGCTGTTTATCAAGTCAATATTAAGCACGGCTTGCTGTCTTAATATTCTCTATGTTCGCTCAGTTACGCCGGACAACTTTCAGCGGGAGTGAGCAAGAGGACATTTTCCCTGCTTTTTCCGTTTGTCATGGTAACGCAGACAAGTTGCTCCGCAAACCTACCCTACATCAGGATTTAACTTTTATTTAATAAACAGTCTCTAAGAGCATAAAATAATTCTCATAGGAATTTACCATTTTCTCATATCTTTAACTATTAAAATTGTGGCTTCTCAGACCTAAAATTTGCTTTTCAGAAGAATTTGTTTTACCGAATAATCAGCTGTTGAGCTGATTTTAGTCTGCTTTTGGTGTCAAACTGCCTCTTTGAGTTTAATCGTGTCAAGTTAAGTTAAGTTAAGTTAAGTTAACTATTTAAGGGATTTCTAAGTAAAAAAATATCCCATTGCACTGAACTTAGGGAAGCAGGAAGCAGGGAGCAGGAAGCAGGGGGTGTCCAAGAATTGGATAATTTATTTTTTTCTATTCCCTTTTTCTATTCCCTAAAAACTAAATCTAGGAAGTAGCAAAGCTATTCCTGACAAATTTAACTCGATTGAACCATACTCTTTCGCTGAATTATGCCGAGCGTAAATGTTGAGTGCACAATATTTTGGAAAATATGTTGGAAATTGCTGCCTGTTTAGTTATCTACCCGGAAGGATTTCTAATTTTGAAATTAACCTACTCTACTTGGTATCAAGAAATGAGCTTCGCCACATAAGTCCACGAAGTTGCCCTAATGTCTATTGTTAAGTTACATTTAGTTAAGATTATGAGAGTTGAAAATAATACTCCCTGATTTAATGCAATTTTACTAAAAGAGGCCCATAATTTATGAAATTTTCTTGGAGAACAGTTATACTTTGGAGTTTACCAGCTCTGGTCATAGGTTTTTTTGTCTGGCAAGGAGCATTTTCCCCTACAGTAGCAAACATGGGTAGTAATACCGCCAGTACCCGCATGAGCTATGGTCGATTCTTGGACTACTTACAAGCAGACCGGGTGACAAGTGTAGACCTATACGATAGTGGTCGTACAGCAATTGTCGAAGCAGTCGATCCAGAACTTGATAACCGAGTCCAAAGATTACGGGTAGATTTACCTGCTAACTCCCCAGAGCTAATATCTCGCCTGAGAGATGCAGATATTAGCTTTGACAGTCACCCACCTCGCAATGAAGGAGCTGTCTGGGGCTTATTAGGCAATCTGGTTTTCCCCATTTTATTGATTGTTGGTCTATTCTTTTTATTCCGTCGCTCCAGTAATGTTCCTGGTGGCCCTGGACAAGCAATGAATTTTGGTAAGTCTAAGGCCCGCTTCTCCATGGAGGCCAAGACAGGTGTGATGTTTGATGATGTGGCTGGAGTTGATGAGGCCAAGGAAGAATTACAAGAAGTTGTGACTTTTCTGAAAAAACCAGAACGATTCACTGCCGTGGGAGCGCGAATTCCTAAAGGTGTATTATTGGTTGGCCCTCCGGGAACTGGTAAAACTTTGTTGGCTAAGGCGATCGCTGGTGAGGCTGGTGTTCCTTTCTTCAGTATTTCTGGTTCGGAATTTGTGGAAATGTTTGTCGGTGTGGGTGCTTCCCGCGTGCGCGACTTATTCAAAAAAGCTAAGGAAAATGCTCCTTGTATTATCTTTATTGATGAAATTGACGCGGTGGGTAGACAACGCGGTGCTGGTATCGGTGGTGGTAATGATGAACGGGAACAAACTCTTAACCAGCTACTGACTGAAATGGATGGTTTTGAAGGCAACACTGGTATCATTATTATTGCTGCTACTAACCGCCCTGATGTATTAGATTCCGCATTATTACGTCCAGGCAGGTTTGACCGTCAAGTTAGTGTCGATGCTCCGGATATTAAAGGTCGTCTGTCAATTCTGGAAGTTCACGCTCGCGACAAAAAGCTGAGTAAGGAAGTATCCCTAGACGCGATCGCTCGTCGTACTCCTGGTTTTACAGGTGCAGATTTGGCTAATTTGCTGAATGAGGCTGCCATTCTAACTGCTCGTCGTCGTAAAGAGGCAATTACGATGCCGGAAATTGATGATGCTGTAGACCGGGTGGTTGCCGGTATGGAAGGCACTCCACTCATTGATGGTAAGAGCAAGCGGTTGATTGCTTATCACGAGGTTGGTCATGCTATTGTTGGTACTCTGGTCAAAGACCATGACCCCGTGCAAAAAGTAACTTTGGTACCTCGCGGTCAAGCTCGCGGTCTGACTTGGTTTACGCCTAGTGAAGATCAAGGTTTGATTTCTCGCTCGCAAATTCTGGCTCGCATTACGGGTGCTCTTGGTGGTCGTGCTGCAGAGAAGGTTATTTTTGGTGATGCGGAAGTAACTACTGGTGCTGGTAATGACCTCCAACAGGTTACAGGCATGGCTCGTCAAATGGTTACTCGTTATGGTATGTCCGATCTAGGCCCGATGTCTCTGGAAACTCAACAAAGTGAGGTATTTTTGGGTCGCGATCTAATGACTCGTTCGGAATACTCTGATGAAATTGCTTCTCGTATTGATGCTCAAGTCCGCACCATTGTTGAACATTGTTATGAGCACGCTTGTCATATCATGCAGGATAACAGGGCTGTGATAGATCGTTTGGTTGATTTGTTAATTGAGAAGGAAACTATTGATGGTGATGAGTTTCGGCAAATTGTGGCTGAGTATACTCATGTACCAGAAAAAGAAACTTATGTTCCGATTATGTAATTTAGTTTCTGTACTTCAATTAATTTAGTGGGTTTAGAATGATACATTACCTGATTTACTAACATTTGAAGTACGGAATATAGAGTTTCAAAAAAGAACTGAGAGTTAAGTGATTTTTACGCTTAACTTTTGGTTCTTTTAATATGAAATAGAATGTTAATGCTATAGTCTAAAATATAGCAGGGAACAGGCAACAGTGAGAAAAATTTTTCCCGATCTAAAGTTTATCGTCAGTTGATTTCCTCACCAGCTCTTTCCCGTTCTATCGCACAAATTTTGGTATTTCAAATAAATATTTCTCCAAACATCTTTTCCTTTTTTCTTACTTCTAAAAAGCATGACAATTCAAACAGAATATCAACAACGACGCAAACAGTTAATGGCAAAAATTGGTAATGGCACGGCTATATTTAGAAGCGCGCCAATGGCTGTGATGCACAATGATGTAGAATATGCTTATCGTCAAGATAGCGATTTTTTTTATTTAACAGGTTTTAATGAACCGGAAGCTGTGGCAGTTATTGCACCACACCATGAAAAGCATAAATTTGTTCTTTTTGTACAACCAAAAGACCAAGCAAAAGAAACCTGGACTGGTTATCGCGCTGGTGTGGAAGTTGCTAAGGAAAAATATGGTGCTGATGCAGCTTTTCCTATTCATGAACTGAATAAAAAGTTACCTGAATATTTGAAAAAGGCCGATAAAATATATTATCGTTTGGGACGCGATCGCCACTTCAACGAAACAGTGCTTAAACATTGGCAAAATTTGATGCGAGTGTATCCGAAAACAGGAACTGGACCTGTAGCTATTCAGGATGCGGGTACAGTTTTACATCCGCTGCGTCTGGTTAAAAGTACTGCGGAATTGGAACAAATGCGTCAAGCTGCTGATATTGCTGTTGATGCTCATAATTATGCTATGAAGTTTGCGAAAGCGGGGCAGTTTGAACATCAAGTTCAAGCTGAAATGGAGTATATTTTTTCTCGTAATGGAGCGACTCCTGCTTATCCTTCTATTGTTGCTTCTGGTGCGAATTCTTGCATTCTTCATTACATAGAAAATAATCGGCAAATGCAAGAAAATGATTTGCTGTTAATTGATGCTGGAGCTGCTTACAATTATTATAATTCTGATATTACTCGGACTTTTCCTATTAGTGGCAAGTTTAAACCAGAACAAAAGATTATTTATGAGTTGGTTTTAAGAGCGCAACTAGCAGCAATTGATGAAATTAAACCAGGAAATCCTTATAAACAATTTCACGATACAGCAGTACGAGTATTAGTGGAAGGTTTGATAGATTTAAAGTTGTTAAAAGGTAATATTGAGGAAATAATTGAAAAGGAAAAATATAAGCATTTTTATATGCACAGAACCGGACATTGGTTAGGTTTGGATGTACATGATGTGGGTGTTTATCAGTGGGGAGAAAATCCACAAAATTTACAACCAGGGCAAGTTTTAACTGTGGAACCTGGTATTTATATCGGACCGAATATTAAACCAGTTGAAGGTCAACCGGAAGTATATGACCGTTGGCGCGGAATTGGAGTGAGAATTGAGGATGATGTTTTGGTGACTGCTGAAGGATGTGAAGTATTGACTAAAGGAGTACCTAAGTTAGTTGAGGAATTAGAGAATTACATTTAAGAAACTTAGAAACCGGGTTTATTTAGGGTTTGTTGAAAAAAGCAAAGTGTGGGAAGTGTGGGAAGTGTGGGAAGACAGAGAAAGTAGGAGGAATAATTGTTCGGGAGATTTTTCTACCATAGTCACCCCAAAATTATCACTTTTTGAGGGTAAGTAAATTGAAACAGGCGCACTTTTTTCGATTCTAAAAAGGCACTTACCTTTATTTACCAGTGCTTTGAGATTAGAGGGGTAATTCATGTTTAGGGATAATTCATGTTTAGGGATAATTCATGTTTAGGGGTAATTCATGTTTAGGGATAATTCATGTTTAGGGATAATTCATGTGTAGGGATAATTCATGTTTAGGGATAATTCATGTTTAGGGGTAATTCATGTTTAGGGATAATTCATGTGTAGGGA
>JBARXI010000682.1:0-3159 GCA_049647275.1 Microcoleaceae cyanobacterium | reverse complement strand
TCTCGGCAACGACCCCGAAACCCAAAGCCAATTGGTGATAGATGAAAATCAAAACCATTATTTACTTATAGAAATAGGCTGGCACCATAGTAAACGCATTTATGGAACTCTGATTCATATCGACATCATCGACCAAAAAATTTGGATACAACAAGATGGCACAGAAGAAGGTATTGCAAATGAACTTGTTAACTTAGGCATATCACCTCAGCAAATTGTGCTTGGCTACAAAACACTTGAACGACGTCAAATTACCGATTTTGCTGTTTTCTAATAAAGCTAAAGTGGGGTGTTTATTTGAAGTTTTTCTTTGTCAGGTTTACGAGGAGGTTATTACCTCTTTTTGTGGGATGATTTCCCCTCATGGTTGGTAAAGTTTAGATCCATTAATGAGGGGAATCGGTCGGTGTTTTTGTGAAATGGCTAAAACCTAAGTCATTCCTAGATTGACCCTTTTTGACGTAAACACTTCTCCCTATCTATAATTTGAGAATTTGAGACTATTTTCTGACTCAGTTTTGTCTAAGTCTTACTAAGAGGTTGATGATAGGATTTTTTCATGAGATAACTAGGTAGTTTCAGTTGTCTCGTTTTCTGTTGATTTGTGCTGCTTCTGTTTGCACTTCAGTGCTGAACCAGTGCCTAAAGCCCCAATAGCAAATAGACCTAACACGGAAGAAGGTTCGGGGATTGTATTTCTCCAACCCCAGCGAACGCCATTGTAAATAGTGACTGTCATTGGCGCAGTTTCCTCAACCAGGTAGAGTTCAGCAAACCAGAAATGGCTTCTATCGGCATCAGTTCGACCTGGAAAGTCATAGAAAGTTCTTTCGTCAAAAGGCTGAATTCCAAAATTTGTGTCGTAGTAAGGATCAGTTTGTCCAGCGACAATATCTATAACGTTCTCAGGATTACCATGTCCAGGGTTAGTTGTGATGTTATGGTTATCGACTACCCGCTGAATCCAATGGAGGTCTTTATCTGCAGGTGTTGGATCGCCAGCACTAGGATTGTACTGGAGTTGGAACTCAGTACCCACTCGCGCAGGTGTCCCTTGAGCGTCATATATGTCAATATTAAAACTACCGGCTAAGTCAGCAGCAGCAGCATTGAAATTCCAGCCATCGACAACCGGAAATTCTGCACGAAGCTGATCCAGGAATCCTGCTGTTCCACCTCTAGTAATTTCAGTGACTGACAGCGGATCTAGTGTCGTGACACCTTTGCGACCATCCGGTAGAGTATATTCCTCCGATGGATCGAATCTAATACTGGCACCTGGTTGAGCTGGCGTAATAGTGAACGCTAAGCTTGACTGACTCGTAAGCACGACTAGCAAGGTCGTGGCGAAGAAACCTAGGGGATATTGTTGTCGTAATTGCATTTTGGGTAATTGCATTTCTCGTAGCCTCCTTATAAAGTCGATTCAAAAGACACACTGAAGACCTTCAAAACTAGCCGTAAACGGTAACTTTAATTCAAGACTCAACTAGGCGAATCTCAACGAACGGAGTAGCTACCCGACCAGTCCAGATCTCTTCTAATACTTGCTCCTCTGGTTTAAAGATTTGTCTTGCAGCCCGATCGCTTTGGTAGAAGAACCGAAACTTATACGTACCAGGCTCGAGGTCGTCAAAATACCATAAGCCACCAAATCCGTCAGAGCCTCCGAGTTGAAGCTTGTTGTTCTGCCAGGAAAGCATTCCGTCCAGAAACAAGGTCACGCTCTCTCCAGGCATAGCTAACGGAAAATCAGATTCCTTCGGATTCAAAGTACCATTTCTGCCTCCATCCAGTGGAATTGCTTCACCGTCCTGTCGGAATAGATTCGGATAAAGGGTATCAAACCGACTGAAGCGAATGGACTCTTGGGTTTTGTTGCTAATGCGAATACCAAACTTCACAGGGGTCTGGGCATCAGGCTTGTTTTCTGGAATTAGCAATGTGGGCTCCAAAACCAAAGTTTCAAACAGCACGCCATCTATTTCGACTACATTGTTATTAGTTGATGCAGAAGATGTCGGATTGGCTACCATCTCAACTTTTCCATTCTTCTGAGCGTTAACTCCTCTATTGAAATAGCTCAGTAGTATTGCTCCAAAAAAGACTAAAGCCAAAGCTAAACAGGTCAGCAAGAAGTTACGCATGGGATACTTCCTTTGATTGCCAAATTACTTTCGTTGATATAGAAAAATATTCTACTGTTAAAAACTAGTCTCTATTATTAAGCCTACTCACAGTTTCCTAGCTTTTCAGTTTACGCTTCAACATTGAACCTATTCCCGTCAAACCTAGAGCAAAAATACTCATAGCAGAACCAGGTTCGGGAACTGAGCAAGGTGCTGGCGGAGTACCACCACCTCCTCCGTGAGGATTAACAACTGGAGGTGGACAAGAATTACCACGGCTCATACCAATAGGATTGTTAGGAGTTACAGTAAAACCACCGCTAGAATTAACCATAATTGTTGGTGCAGCGCTAGTGAATATATTTTTATTGTCACCAAGAGCTGTCGTAGCTCCAAGGTCTGTCACTTGGTATACTTGAAGTGGACCACTCGCGCTGGGTAAGAAGTAGGTAAAGTCATCAACACCGTCATTGAAGCCAAAAAGAGTGATATCAAAGAAAGCTGCTGGCTTATCCGGTTCACTTGCATCAAAGTTACCCATTAGTCGGAGTACATCAATATCGTCAGGCACATCTGCTATGAGAAGATTAGTAGGTAAGCCACTACCATTAATCATGGCATTGATTTGGACAGGATTGTTGATAAGTGGATCGCCATTAAGTGTGGGAGAATACCCTATAGCACTTTGCAAAGTGAATACACCCTCACTGACCGCCATGCCATCTATCGTTAAACTGGTAGGTGGATTGATAGTCAGATCGAAAGCAAAAGCTGGCGCTCCAAGCAAAGAAAGGCCAAATACAATTAAAGAAGTACGGGTGAAACTTTTAAACTGATAATTTTTCATAGTAAGATAAATTTCCAAATTCAAGATATTATTTACAATACAGAAGCTATCTAATAGCGATCGCTCATTTTTCCGTTCACTTTTCTGTTCAGTTACCTATTCAAATTGTTAACTTTTCCTACAATTCCCCTGCACAACTGAGCAAAACTATAAACTTAAAGTAGTCTAGACAAATCATCTCGC
>JBARXI010000681.1:0-21849 GCA_049647275.1 Microcoleaceae cyanobacterium | reverse complement strand
ACAAAAATGCCACAGGTGCAAAACTACTATTATCGCCGTTGGATTGAACAATGGCAATATGGCTCAGGAGGAGATTATATTGACTAATACTAATCTGACAAATCTGACCAACTTCAAACAATACGTCGGTCGAGGTTCGATGAAGTCAAGTATTAGTTATAAGTTTTCTTTGGCTTCAGGTGTGCTTTTACTATTAAGAGGGGATTATATTGACTAAGACTAATCTGACAAATCTTACAAACTTCAAACAATACGTCGATCGAGGTTGGATGAAGTCAAGTATTAGTTATAAGTTTTCTTTGGCTTCAGGTCTGCTTTTACTATTAATTGGTGGGGTAGCGCTGGCAAGTTTTTTTTCCATGAAAGTTGTGCGTAATAAAACTCAATCAGTAATGGTAACTAGCATCAAAGTTCAGGGCTTGGTTTTTGATATGAATAAAGCTTTGGATAGAGCTAGGCAAGAAGAAAGAGAATTTTTTCGTGAATGGCAAAAAATTGGTTTAGATACAGCACAGAAAAAATATATTAGACCTTTTGAGCAAGAGATTAATAATATATTGCGAATTCGCGACCGACTGCAAATTTTACTAACTAGTAAAGATGTGAGTGAAAAGTGGTATAAGTCTCATCCAGATTTAATAGAATATACAGAAAAAGTTGATGAGTATAACGACCAATTTAAAGAAGCGGTGAGACTGGTTATGGATTTGGGTGCAGATTATACAGGGGAACTCGCACTTACCGAACAAAAATCAGAATTATTAAGTCATATTTTGCGGTTAGCTGATGATTCAAAACTCATATCTTTGTATAATCAAATGTTAATTGCTGAGAAAGAATATTTGCTCAAACCTAACCCCGAAAAAAAGCAATCTTTAAATCAAACAATAGAAAATCTCAGAGATGGGATTGGTAATTCAGAGTTTTTAGACAATGAGCAAAAAAATACAGCATTTAGGTTTTTAGATGAATATGCTTTTCAAACAAGAGAAAGTTCTCAAAGTGTTCAAAATATAAATGCTCTTAGCGATAATTTTGAACAACAAACAGCAATGATTAGTAGCAAATTATTTGAAATTGCTGCCAAGGAAGTTGAAGAAGCAAGTCTTCATATTAAAAATACAAGTAGAAAAATGACTATATTGTTGCTATTAGCTGGGTTAGCAACAGTAGGATTAGGATTAGTAATTACTAATTTATTTAAGTTGGCTTTGCGCCAGTTAGAAGTAGAACAAGAAAAATCAGAAAAGCTATTACTTAATGTTTTACCAAAGGCAATAGCAGAACGTTTAAAAGAGGAAACAGGTATTATTGCTGACAGTTTTGAAGAAGTAACGGTACTTTTTGCTGATATTGCTGGTTTTACTCAGCTTTCTGCAAGTGTTTCTCCTTCAATATTGGTAAAGTTACTGAATGAAATTTTTTCTATATTTGATTGGTTGGCTGTAATTCATGGGTTAGAAAAAATTAAGACTATTGGTGATGCTTATATGGTAGTTGGTGGCTTACCAGAACCAAATTTAACTCATTCAGAAGCGATCGCCAATATGGCTTTAGATATGCAAGATGCTATTCAGCGTTTTAATCAAAAACATAATAGTTCTTTAAATATGAGAATTGGCATAAATACTGGCCCTGTAGTAGCAGGAGTGATTGGTACTAAGAAATTTATTTATGACTTGTGGGGGGATACTGTTAATATTGCTAGTCGCATGGAATCTCATGGAATTGTAGGTAAAATTCAAGTCACAAAAGATACTTATTTGTTATTACAAGATAAATATTTGCTTGAATATCGAGATGTTATCCCAGTCAAAGGTAAGGGAGAAATGCCTACTTATTTACTTAAAGGTAAAAGAGTTAATAATCACCAGTTTTCTGAAGAAAATGAGGAAATAATTGTCGCAAGTATGTAGAAATTAAACAGGTAGAAATTCAATATATTGTCGATACATATAATAGTATGTTAATGGTTAATTTTTTTGCATCTCCTAGACTAAGTAGATGGAGAGAAATAAATATACAGCCTATTCCATGTAACTGTGGTACATTAACTTAAGTAGTTCAGCGATGTTGAAATTTTACTAGCTACTGCAGTTGAGAAGATTAAATACTCAACACTTCAAAAACTATTTTACAAACTGCTTTTACTGTACTTCATCAACCTGGAATCTGCTGTAAAATAAATATAATATGCTTTGTCGTTCCGACTCACTTTGGATATTTTACATTTAATTACCGAATAATTAAGGTTTAAAGCCTCTTCTTTTAAGAAGAAAAGCGGTCGGGGGATGGCGAGGATACCTCGCCATATCCAATCGACCAAGAGAAGTCAACAATTTTCTCATTGATAATTACCTCTTCCTTTAAGGGAGAGGTAATTATCAATTATTCATTATCAATTATCAATTATTGAAACCTACCTACTTAGCGAGGGCTGTTTCATTCTAAAATGTGCCATTTTCTGTATTTAGGAAACCACGTTATTTCAAGCTTTAGGGATTTGATCTTTCGCTGGCTGAAAGTAAATAAATTCATTGCCAAAATCTAGAATGAAATGATCCTGCCTACTTAGCTATGATAACTTATTAGCTAATAATGTCTCAAACTCTTATCTAGGTTAGGTGGTTTAACCCGAAAATCTAGATTTTTATCAAAACTGTTTTTAGTAGGAATCAGGTGTTTATATCATGTCCGGTTGAATAGTTATAAATAAGCGCAGAGGCAGGGCTATTTCATTCTAAACTTTGCCATGTTATGTCTTGAGGAAAATACGTTATTTCGAGCTTTAGACAATTTATCTTTCCCTATCTGAAACTAAGTAAATTCATTGCTAAAATCTAGAATGAAATGACCCTGGCACAGAGAAGTGAGGAGTCTGTCGAGGTAATTTCGTTTCCTACCGAATGCGGAGCAAACCGAATGCGGAGCAAACATGGAAAGCATTTGCTCCGCATTCGGAACGAAAGGAAAGCATTCCGGGAAATTACCCGTACAGGAGGGAAGAAAAAGGAATAAAAAAGAAGAAGAAGAGAAAGTTTTTTTATCACTAATTATCCGGACATGATATTAAAATTCCCGTAATTTTAGTCCCGGAAGTAGTCAATTATTAATCAAAACATCAACAACCTTGTTAAGCGCCACAGAATGAGAAGCCTTAAAAAGAAGACGATCGCCTGCTTTTAAAAACCCCTGCAAATACTTTGCTAATTTTTGATGAGCATCCTCAGAGCCAATATTTTCTACCTGTATAAACTGCAAACCAGCAGCACCCGTAGCCATTGCTTGTGCTGACTCAAAATCTGCAAAAATAAATAAACCATCAATATTCAAATCTCGCACAACATTACCAACTTGTTGATGAAATAAAGCTGATTTTTCTCCTAATTCTTTCATAGTTCCTAACACAGCAATATGACGCTCACCAGGAGTTTCGGCTAACAATTTTAGAGCAGCAATCATCGACTCTAATCCAGCATTATAACTTTCATCTAAAATCACAATATCATTCTTTAATTCATAACGTCGCGCTCTACCTTCCGGTAACTGAATTGATAAACTTTTCCTCAAAGGTTTGAACAGACTTTCTGCTGAAATATCCTTCCCATTAATCACCTTAAATACTGCCAATGCCGCCAAATAATTTGAAGCATTATGAATTCCTGGTAAAGGCAAAGGTAAATCAACACCCTCAATATTTATAGTTTGAGAATCAATTAAATTTCCTTGTAAATCGCCACCCTCTAAACCATAAGTAAAAGTTTCTCCTGACCAAACTGTAGCTGCAGTTTCCATCAATCTCTGGTTATCATAATTCAGGATAGCAATACTATTAGAAGACATTTCCGCAAGTAATTCACACTTAGCTTTAGCGATAGCTTCGACCGAACCTAAACGACCGATATGAGCAGTACCAATATTAGTAATTAAGCCAATTGTCGGATTGGCAATATGTGTTAATTCTGCTATTTCTCCAGCTCCTCGCATTGCCATTTCGACCACAGCATAGTCATCATTTTCAGAAAGTCGTAGTAGAGTTTTAGGTACACCTATTTCATTGTTATAGTTAGCTTCAGTTTTCAGCACTTCACCCTGAGTACCCAAGACCGTAGCAATCAATTCCTTAGTAGTTGTTTTACCCACTGAACCGGTGATGCCAATTACAGGAATTGTAAACCTATCTCGCCACCAACGAGCAATTATTTGGTAAGCTTCTAAAGTATTTTCTACCTGTAATATAGATACGTTATTTGACTCTTGTTCTACCTCAGTATTTAAGGTATATTCTTTTTCAACAATCACACAAGAAGCTCCTTTTGCCATTGCCTCTGGCACGAATTTATGGCCATCAAAATTTTCTCCTCGTAATGCCACAAATCCTTCACCAGATTGTAAATTACGAGTATCAGTGTTTATACCTGTAATTAATGTTTTTTCAGGAATATGTAAACTTGTAAGTGGGGTAGCAGTTAATATTTCAGTCAGTTGAGATAAGGTAATGCGACAAACCATAGCTATTGGCAGTTCTAATCAAATATGTGCCATAATTATATAATAGTATCTGCTATTATTGAACTTAAGTTATTTCCTACTAACTAACTCATAAAACAGGCAGATTAAAAGCTGTCAAGTACATTTGACAATACAAAAAAATATTTTTTGTGATTTTGTAGTTATGGTCATATAAATCAGGGCTAAAATTTTCTCTCATAAATTAGATAGTCAAATATCCTGGTTATTTCTGTTTTCTACCAAAAATATAGCAATCCTAAATCATTTGTCATAAATCAAAACACAGATAAAAAATCTGAGACTCTATTGCCTTCGGGAGCCGTTTCCTTTTTGTGAGATATTTTTTTTTACAAGGGATAAAATAGAACTGCTATATAAATATCGAAGTTTAACACCCCTAAATTAGAGAGGTCAATGGAAGTGAAAAAAAACTAGATGTTTTAAAATAAGTATTGGTATTGGGTGCAACCTAAAAGATGCAAAAATTATCATCATCTTTCTTTATAGCAAATCTCGATCGAGCTGCATATAACTAGAGCTTCTTAAAGCCAGGGCTGTTTCATTCTAAAATGTGCCATTTTATGTATTTACGAAACCAGATTATTTCAAGCTTTAGGGATTTGATCTTTCGCTGGCTGAAAGTAAATAAATTCATTGCCAAAATCTAGAATGAAATGCCCCTGTCTTAAAGCATTGCCTGACTTAATTGTATTCTGTGCAGCTTCACATTAAATTGGTATTAGGGAATAGCAAAACATAAATTATCCAATTATTGGAATTTTCCTACTCCCGACCCCCTGCTATCCTAAGTTCAGTGCAAAAGAAGATTTTTTTAGGAGTTAAGTCCGTTAGTAAGAAACTTAAGAGAAATTAAAGGGTCAAAAAAACTTACCACAAATAATCTAGACAGTGTAGAAATCCGAAAAAAACTAACTGAATAGTGATGGATAAAAAATAAATATCCCTGTGTTTTTACACATAAAATAGTGTTCAAAAATTAGTGGTTATTAAGAATAATATAAATATATGACTGTTTATAACTAACTTACACCCAAATGTACAAATGGACAATAAAGTAGATATTGCTAAAACTTCACACAAACTTTACAGAAACTTCATAAAAACTCTAGGAATATTTAAGATAATTGTATTGATAGGACTAAAGAAGTTGTGTAATTATCTTAAGTATAGGTCGGGATTTGAATCCTGCTATTAATATTAAGCAAAAATCCAAAGAACAAGTTGATTTGATGTTTCCCAAAAAAACAATTGAATTTAATGGCGAGCGAGGTACTCAAATTAAGCCTGTTTTAAATTAATTGGAGCGATGGGGTATCCCTTGCTAGCTCCCTCAGTAAAACTCTACACAGTAGAGTCGCGCTCCTAGTCCACATTTGATTCTTGTAATCAGTGTGAGAGTATATAACTAAAGTTTATGGCAATCTCTTATTGAATCTAGACGGATAATTTGTTGAATAGCAGATAGTGCTAGTTGCTCCCACAACTAATGGCATCTGAATAAAAAATTACTAAGTAGGGCAGAAATTAAAGTGAAAAATTTTATAGATGTTGATAACAATCACAAATCTCAAGATGAACAGGAGATTTACAACCATTTTCTTCAATTAGTAGAAATAAAATCTTCTGCAGAAATGATTGAAAGATTTAGGATGTTATTTCTTAAATGCTCGGGATATCCCGAACGAAAAGTAGCCGAATCACTAGAAAGAATTATAGTATTGCCACAAGTGCAACAAGAGTTTAATTTTATCCTAAATCGTTGCTGTCATATAGTGATAAATAGAAGACAGCCTTATCATTACAAAAAAGAGATATTGCTAGATTTGATTAAGCTATTTGATGGAATAGCTAAACAAGAAGAACTACGTTATTATGGTACTCGTAGTGGCAAAAGACTACTTGAACTAGTTCAAAATTTTACCAAGAGTGAGCAATATTTTACTCTAAAACGTTTAGCAGAATTAATGAATCAAGCAGCTGGAAGTTATAGTAACAGTAATAGTGCTTTAGCTTTGCCCTTGAGAACTCTGATACCACGTTATCCTTACCTATACCAACATTGTTTAGTAAGTTCAGACAGTAGTTACGAACACCAACAAACTATTAGAAAAATTCAAAAACAAAAACAGAGAAAATTTGAAATAGATTTATCCCACTATGTAACTCATCAAATTCGACGAGGGAAAATCAGTAATTCAGATTTGTCTAAGTCTGAGTGGGGAAACACACAAAAACAAAAAAATCCTACTCTCTTAAGCGATCGTGAACTACTATCTGCAATTAGACAGTTTGTGGGTAAAGTTGAAGGTGGAAATAACTACCAAGACTATGCTAAAAGTTTTCTGAATCATGCCAGACAACCGAAATCTTATAGTTGTTTTAAAGATAGCTTCTATGAATACTTGAGTACATCTTTCGATGTAGATTCAAAGTATATCAAGTATCAGTTTCAGAATAAACTACACAAACAATTAAAAAATACAATGGCTCACAGTGATGATAAACAATTTAATGACTTTTTACTGATGAGAACCTGTAATCAGATGCTAGGATTTTTAGTAGTAGAAAGTATGCAAAAGCCAAACCACTTTATATTTCTTAATCTTCTGGCTAATATGGGGCCAACAAAAACAATTGGTCTTCTACTGAAAATAATTTTGGTTTGCTACAGAGTCAAACCATTCTTAGAAAAGCGATTTGCGATATTATTTAGTAATTACGAATCATCCACAAGAGAAGTTGTCATGTGGTTAGTCAAAGCTTTAGAAAATATGCAGGTGGCCCTAACTACTAACTTTGGTAGAGTAGACTTATCTTTCATTCGTTAGAAAAGTTGAAAGCTTTCATAGTTGCTCGGTTAATGAAACCTTTAGCCACAAAACAATAACACTGCCATTTCCAAATATATGAATTTAATAATTATTAATTATTAATTACTTTTCCCTAAAAAGAAGAGGATTGACTAAAAGGAAATTTTTTTCTTGTTTCCCCTTTAAAGCCTCTCCTTTAAACCTTAATTATTCGGTAAAATCTTTAAAGATAACTTTGATGAAATAATTACTGTCTTTAGAGCATATTTACTAACATCTTAAAGATAACTCTATTGTAAATTAATCTAAAAAAGATGTGGTAAACATCAGAAGATTAAGTATTTTCTCCAATAAACAGTAATGTCTTCATAACTACTCACCAGATAAAGAGTAAGTTGAGGAGAAGAAAAGAAGGGAAGAAAAAGTAATGACCCAAGTGTTATTCACCGATAACGAAGGAATAGAATCAGCTCTGTGTCGATTCAAGCGTCAAGTCTCTAAAGCTGGTATATTGGCAGATTTTAAAGGGCGCTGATTCTTTGAAATCCCCAAAAAAAGCGGAAAAGAAAAGCAGTTGCTACACAACATAATAAATGATTTTACTGACATAAGGTATTTGGTACGCACTAATTTCTGTATCTATGGATGTTCCGGAACCGGAATTAGTTAATAATTGGATAGGAGTAGATAGAGGGCAAAATAATATTGCAGTAGCAGCATTACCCAATAGTTTTGGTAAGTTTTACAGTGGTAAGCAGGTCAAAAGTTTAAGACGTAAATTTCAATTATTACGCACAGGACTTCAACAGTCCAAAAAGCTGAGAAAAATTAAAGATATTGAAAGACGTGAGCGTAGAATTATGACTCACATCAATCATGTCATTTCCAAGCAATTAGTTCAGCTTGCATTAGACTATAAGATGGGTTTACGGTTTGAAGATTTGTCAGGTATTAGACAAAGCTCAAAGCAACGAAAAAAAAGTAAGTCTGATGCTAGTAAAAACCGAGACCATTGGGCTTTTTATCAGTTAGAGTTGTTTACTAGGTACAAAGCCATAAGAGCAGGAGTACCAGTAGAATCTGTACCAGCACAATATACTAGTAAATCAGACCACCGTAACGGTGTGATAGGTAAGCGAGTTAATCATACTTTTACAGGTTTTGATGGTTATACTTGCAATGCCGATTGGAATGCTGCTCAAAATATTGGTCAATGGCTTGGTAAATCATGTCCTGTGAATCTTAAGAAAGCTATATCTGTAATGGATGCAGTTGATTCTCAGGTAGGGGTCAATGACAGTCCCTAAACTGATGAGAAGTTACGCGCTGGTGGATTATCCCCTGCGCGTAACAACCTTTGCTCCGCAATGCTGACGCAAACAGAATCTACGCGGATTTATCCCGTAGAGTGTCAATGTTAATATTACTTACTAGTGAGAGAAATAGTAGGTGTTTCAGTACGACTTCAACTAGACGATCTAATCTATTCTATCTATATATAGAACCAATTTTATATCTATAATAATTACCATAGTTAAGTCTAATCGCGCATCAATTTTGAGGATAAATCTGCTCTATTTGTGGAATTTTTCAGAGCGATTCTCTTACCTCTTGTCTCCTAATTCCTAACTAAAAAAACGCTCTTCATTGACAAAGATACGTTTAGGGGTTCTATAGACTTGTCGCTAAAATAGAGTGAAAAAACCCTAAAACCTAATACTAATACACAGAAATTATTTCAAGCATTGTCGCAGTCCGAGAGATACAAACCCTACATTTCCCAAATCAAGCGACAACTCTAATCATAAACATAAAATCTAACCTAATTTAATAACCTATAATAGTTACTTTCCTCATTACCTATGAATTTATGAATTTTGAGCAAGAACTAGACAAAACAATCTTAAGCTTTGCAGATATTCAAGCCGAACTTAACATCCGCCACGCCAAAGACGCTTTGCAACAAATCGTAACTAACCTAGACTTAACTCCCGAAGAAATAGCCGGACTAGACTCAGAAATAGCCGGGTTAGAATCAATGTTAGAAAAGTTAGAAAAAGCCTCTATCCATATTGCAGTATTTGGCATGGTAGGAAGAGGTAAATCTTCAGTTCTAAATGCTTTATTTGGTGAAAAAGTATTTGAAACAGGCCCAATTCATGGTGTAACCAAAACCACACAAATTAGACAATGGCAATTAGGAACAGACAGTTTAGAAGAAACAGACTCTTCATCTGATACTGCTCTAGTTTCCTACAGAATATCTCAAGTCGAACTTATTGACACTCCTGGAATAGATGAGGTAGACGGGGAAACTCGCGAACTAATGGCCCGACAGGTAGCAAAACTGGCAGACTTACTTCTGTTTATTGTTGCAGGAGATATTACCCAAGTAGAATATGAAGCTCTTTCTTACTTACGAGATGCTGGTAAACCTATTTTGTTGGTATTTAATAAAATAGACCAGTATCCAGAAGCAGATAGAGTAGCTATATACAATAAAATTCGAGACGAACGAGTACGTGAGTTGCTATCGCCAAATGAAATAGTTATGGCAGCAGCTCACCCACTTGTAGCGAAAGCATTGCCACGCTCTGATGGGAGTATTGGAGTACAAATGGGGCGGGGAGACCCCCAGGTAGAAAATTTAAAGTTAAAAATATTAGAAATTTTAGACAAAGAAGGTAAATCTCTGGTAGCTCTCAATAGTATGCTTTACGCTGATGATGTGAATGAGCAGCTAGTGCGCCGGAAAATGGAAATTCGCGCTCAAAGTGCCGAGCGGTTAATCTGGAGGGCAGTAATGACTAAGGCAATGGCGATCGCTCTCAACCCTGTAACTGTTTTAGATATTATCAGTGGGGCTGCGGTTGATGTAGCAATGATATTGACTTTATCAAAACTTTATGGTCTGGAAATGACCCAAGCAGGAGCAGTAGATCTGCTACAAAAAATTGCGATTAGTATGGGTGGGATTACTGCCAGTGAATTAATCGCAAATCTCGGATTAAGTTCTGTGAAAGGATTACTGGGTTTGGCAACACCTGCTACTGGCGGGTTATCTTTAGCACCTTACCTATCCGTAGCAGTAACTCAGGCAGCAGTCGGAGGTTTATCATCCTATGGAATTGGACAAGTGACGAAAACTTACCTTGCTAATGGTGCATCTTGGGGTGATGATGGGCCTAAAGCTGTAGTGAGTCATATTTTGGCTTCTTTGGATGAGACTTCGATTATGGGTCGGATTAAGGAAGAATTAATTGCCAAGTTGAATATTAAACAGGCTACATAAGCTTTAAGACCCAGATGAGAGCCAGGCAGTTTTAACCTCTTAGTGAAACCTGTTTAACTTTATTGACGTTGAACATTTTTATAGGTACGCCTGGCAACTGTGGGGTTAAACTGAGTATCCACAAACTGCACCGGCTCGAACGTCTCAATCCACAAATGCGCCCCACAATCTAAGGGTTCTAATGGTTTATAAACTATACGACACGGACCATCAAGAACCATCTGATAACCTATATCGTTACGATTTGTTTGCTTCAAGCTGATTACTGGCTTCAATTGGTCGGGAGTTATTTGAGGGTCCTGTCTAACTCTACTCCCATTTGCTCTAATTTTATGTTGATTGACATGAATTATAGTCGGCTTCTTTCGCTTGTGATGACACCAGATACCTTTCGGACCTCTACTGCCCGGTATTACAACAGGCATTTTCCCATAAAGAGGAATTTGCCAAAATCCATTATGCTTATAAGCACCTTTAATTCTCTTTTGATAAAGTAAGGCTCTGACTCGTTGACAACATATACCCAATAAAAAAGCAGCTTCTCTAGTTCCGATAATAGTCATTTTTACTCTAGCACTATAGTTTTTCTTATATAATAACTTTAATATAACTAAAAAAGAAAAAAATTAAAATACTCCTATGCTGTATTTAGTTGAATCATCAAATGAATGGTTTAATAGTTACGGCCTCCTGAATAACTATTCTTTTTTTTCATCTCCTCTTTATTCCCCATTCCTCTTGACTCCTACCTTCGAGAAAAAGACTTGTTCAGCAAACCCTAGTTAGTAAAAGTATAGTCAAATATAGAAATGCACTAATTCCATTTCAGAAATCCCCTTCACTTTTACTTTAATAAATTAATTATCCTCAATGAGATTTTAGATAACCTCGAAAAGATTAAAAAATTTTATACCTTAGGTAGATGGTAGATAGCCTCAAAAAAAACTCAGCAGAGCTAGAAAAATAGAGAAAAAAATAAAGCTTCCTGAGATTTTGCAACCCCAGAAAGCAAAATATTAGTAGTCGATAGTAATACTTGGAGCTTAGGTTTTAGGGGAAAAGAGGTCACAATAAGATTATTGGATTTATTCCCTATTTCTCCCCGTTTCGCTAACTTTTGTAGAACCTTTAACTACGGATTATTTTTTATTCTTGAAATTTGTCAACCACTCTTGAATTTGAGAAGAGGCAATATCCCGTCCTCCTAAACCAAAGGCTAAGGCGATCGCTACTGCCATTGCCCCCATAAACAGTCCAAAAGCTAAGTTGACAATACTAGGAGCAATTCCCATTTGTTGCAGGGCCATAGCCGAGACTAATACAACAATCCCAATTCGAGCTAGCTGACCCAAAAGTCGGGCTTGAGAACCGCCAGAACTAGTAATTAAGTTATAAGCGAGATTAGCTAAATACAGACCTATAGCCAACACCACTAAACCATAAAGAACTCGACCCGCAATATAAATTACTACATTGACAATTAAGGTCAGAGCCTCAAGCTCCATAATCTGAGTAGCTGAAACTGTGGCAAATAATAGAATACCAACGAAAGCTACAATACCAGCAATTTCTGAAGGAGTCCGATTTGTGGGGCCAGTCCCAGGAGTATCAAGTTCACTCTGAATTACAGTAGCATTTGGGTCAAATCCTGGTGGTGGGGATGTTGGAGTAGAACGCAAACCAAGCCAAGAGAACAAGTTATTAAAGCCAATGCTAGTCAGAAGATTAGTGATTAGATCGCTAACAAATCGCCCAACGAAGTAAGCAACCCCTAAAACCACAGCAGCAGCAAAGAGTTTGGGGATAAACGTGAGAATATCATTGAGCATAGCCACTGCTGGTACAGTAATGGCCTCAATATCCAGAGCACCCAGAGCAGCGATCGCGACTGGAATTAATATCAATACATAAACAACTGTGCCAACGATTGAAGAAAGGTTTTGACTCCCAGTTGTTTGATTCATACCAAACCGACTTCCCATTTGGTCTACCCCTGTAGCAGCCAAAAGGTTAGTAACAATTTTCTTAACCACAGTAGCAAGTAACCAGCCCACTGCACCAATAATCCCAGCCTTGAGAATTCGAGGCAGGGCCTGCAAGATTTGATCGACCATGTTCTGAACAGGTTGTAGTGCAAGCTGTAGTTGCAAAGCTTCCAGAACAGGTGGTAAAAATAGCAGGAAAATCAACCAATAGATAGCATTAGCGATAGTATCGCCTACCTGCATTTGACTTTCTGCTGGTCCATCACTAACTTGTCGGTTGAGGCGTTCGTCCAAACCAAAAGCCCGAAATGCTCTACTTACTGCTAACTTAGCTATAGTTGCTACTAGCCAAGCAATACCTACCCAAATTAACGCAGCTGCTATATTTGGTAGATAGCTAGTTATTTCTGTAAGGAAGGCATTTAGAGGTTCAGAAACTGCCGTCAGATTAAGGTGGTTAAAGAAAGCTACCAGAACAAAGATCATTATGATCCAGAAAACTGCAGAGGATACCCACTTCTCCACAGGTAGATTCTGAGCTTGTTCCGGACTGCCTGTTACCCAGCCAGCAATCTTATTATCAATTTTAGTCTTCTTGAAGATTCCGCCAATTACAGCCGAGATAATCCAAGCAACCAGCCAGCCGATGACTAATATTGCTATAGCTGTAACTAGGTCCCAAATCCTAACTTGATTAATGTTTTGGGAGAACTGATTCAAGGGATTTGGTTCAGCTTGTGCCAAAAAATCAGAGGCCAATATTAGATTAGCCTGGATTGGCTCTCTGATATCGATTGATTGTGTAATACTTTGCCAAGTGCCATTCATGGTTTTCTTGAATGAATGTTAAATCTAAACCAGCAACCTAATGAGGTTGCCAGTATATGCCTATAGCTTGAAGGTAAGCATGTCATTTAGTCAAGTTTTCGAGCAATCTATTTTAATTCGTGCCAGTTCGACTGTTGTGGAGAGTTGTATTACCGATCGCATTCTCATGCACAAGTGGTTAAATCCAATGCTGCGTTGTGAGCCTGTGGGTAGTTGGGACATTTCTGTCGGCAGTCGGACTCGCTTTATCATAAATATTCCTTTTTTGCAACCCTCTTTAGATAGTGTTGTAGCTGAACGAGAACCAGGCTTAGTTGTTTGGGAGTTTCAAGGTTTTTTCCAAGGTCGCGATCGCTGGGAATGCCAACCACAACCTGAAGGTACTCGTTTATTAAATCGTTTTGAGTTTGAGATACCATCACCTGTGATTAAATTTGGTTTTAATCAGTTTGCTGCTTCATGGACAAAAGCAGATATGGAAGCTCAACTAAGACGTCTGAAGCGAGTCGCAGAAGAACAGAATTATAGTTGAATTAATGGGGGTATCATTTCTATTGTTTGCCCCCTGTTTATGGTGTACATTATTAGCTAAAACTAAAAATCTTCTGCTATTTATTCAAAATTATTCGCAAAATAATTTTTGTACTTCTGGTTGTTCTTTGAGAAAATCTAGCCCTTTTTGAGCAAATTCTATAGTCTCTACAAAAAAAGTTTCAATCCCTTTAGCATCAATGACAATTGCATCTGTCCATTTAAACTCTTGCACCAGTTCTAAAAATGATATTTCTCCATCACTAATAATTTGATTAACTGTATCAATAATATCATTAGTTATTTGAGATACATTACTCTCTGGAGAAAAATAGCGACTAAATTCTTCAACACCAAGTTTGCCATAACGCGATGCTAATAATTTCTCAACAAAATCAGCTTCAACCTCTAATTTATAATTTAAAATTTCCCGAACTCGATCGATATTTTCCTGACTAGCATTTGCTGTTAAAAATAGTGACTTTAATTGTTCAGATTGTTCTCCCGTCTCAGCAAAAGTCACCAGATCGGCAATAGCTAGAGGTATATTAATTGATTCGTAAGTAATTTTAATTTCGTCTATAGCATCTGCTGGCTGACTAGTAAATATCAGAAAACTAGTAACAATTGCCAAACATCCTGCCAAGGAAAGGTAGAAAAACTTTGATATTTCTTGACTAAAATTAGACAACTTTTGTAATGTTTTTTTTAAATAAACTGAATCTAATAAATCTAGAAAAAATTTCATTTGTCTATTCCTCACAAATTAATTCCAATATTTGTACGAGTGATTCTTGTATTTATATCTAAGTCTGTAATATCTCAGATTAAGTTCCCTAGATTAATAAACTTTAATACCAAATTTAAACAAAGTAGTTACATTTTTATCTCTTTTCTCTGCATTAAAGTTTAAAAGACTATATAGCACTACGCATTAAGATTAGGAGAGCCAAGAAACTTCAAAACATTACAGGTAAAAGTTTTGACTCTAGCTGATAGCTGAATACTTATAGCTATATAATATTTCTCCGCATGGTTTTGAAAAAAAATATTCTCGAAAAAGGGAACAGGCAACAGGCATAAGAATGTCAGACTTTTTATTTAATTCATGGATTGTTTACAATTGATTTAGGATTGCTGTCGTTTACAGATATTATCAATATTAAAGCATTTTTCCTATTTATCAATCCACTTATATTTTATGTCCCCGGTTATATATATATTTTTGCCTTATGCCGTGACTGGAGCAATATTTGATGAAATTGGTATAAGTTATAAATTTTTGCTAATTGTAGCTAATAATTGTCGAATTATAGCAGCATCCTCTGCATCAGGATAATTAACTAGATAACTTTCTAAATCTTGACGAGCCTCTGCCCAACGGTTTAGCTGATAATATAATATCCCACGGTCTCGCCTTTCCATAACTGCATCTGGAAATAATAGTAAAATCCGATCGATAGCTGCAAGAGCTTTTAACCTCTCATTTCGGTTTAAATAAATTACTTTAAGATTTGTCAACATTCGTGCTAAAAATTGCTTGCGACTTACAGATGCCAAAAATTCAGGTTGTATTTCCACTGCTTGACCATAAATCTGGGCCAATCTTTCTTGACAATCTTGAGGGAAAAGAATTTCTCCTTGACTAAAAGCGTCTACATATATACCAGCTTCTTCAAACTCAGGACGAATTAAGAAATGTCCAGGCATTCCAATACCTACCATTGGAAAGTTAATTCTTTTGGCAATTTCTAAGTAAACTAAAGATAAAGTAATTGGAATTCCTGTGCGTCTTTCGATTACTTGATTGAGAAAACTATTCCGTGGGTCATAATAGTCAATTTCATTTCCAGTAAAGCCTAAATCATCGTAAAGATAGGTATTAATATTTTTAATTATTACTAAAGGATAAGCAGTTTCTGGCAGTTTTTCTCGGACTTCATCTGCCATGGTCTCAAGAGCATTCAAATATTCATCAGGGTCAAATTTTGGTTCATATTCTAAAGCTAAATAAAGAGCTGCTTTAGCTAAATCTATTTTTTCATCAGGTTGATTAATTTCTGAATAAAATAACTGTTGATATGGGGAATAATTCATCTTTAATATTTGGTTTTAGTTATTATTTAATTGCCCTAGGCTTAAGAGGATATCTGTAAATAAAATATTAAATCCTTGTGTAGGGTGGGTTAGGCGCGACCTTTATAGTTCAACATGGGTAGCTCGCTCTGTGACTCGGCCGTAACCCACCAACAAGCAACTTTCGAGCATCTCTAATAGATTATTTTATAGATACCTTCTAAAAGAAGAAAAAAAGAAGTAAAGATGTTTTTTGGTTTCAGTCAACTTAATTTATAACATTCAACACTTCTGTTGTTGGTTGATTGATACCTATATTTATCAGAAATTAGTCATTTTTTATTTGTAAACACTATAGCGCTAGGCATAAACATTAGGACATCCTTCTGTTGCCTGTTATTTCAAGAGCTGTTGCCTTTGAAACTAATATATTGTCAAACACCAAAAAACCTACTGCTATAGCTGAAGTCAGAATTCAACCCCCCCTTTCCCCCCAGGGGAGAAGTCTCCAAGTCAGAAGTAACATTCGCAGCACAGACTATATTTGACAGGAGCGAGAATGTCCGCGCTAGTAATGGCCGACTGCTATGTATATAGTGGCACTAAGTAGGTAGGCATAAATAAACGTTAAAACAAAAAACCTAAATTTGATATTTTATCATTTTATATCAAGTCCGGTAGCATCGGCATTATATAGTGGAGGTAAATCACCCGTACATTCGCGAATCACCCGTACAGAAGTCAGAAGTTTTAATAAAGAAGGAAAAACCATTTTACCTTTAATCTCGAAAGAAGGCTGGCACTGTACCGATAGGTCAGTGTCCAGATGAATTTCGACCAACAAATAAACGCGCGGAGCGCAACCTTATGGTAGAATAATGCCATAAGATTAATTCGTTGGTCATGTTCGTACTTGAAGCCAAGCTCAGAGGTTCGACAAAACAGTTTGCTATCATCGACGAGATGATACGCACGGCTGGCTTTATCAGGAACAGTTGTATTCGACACTGGATGGATAACCAAGGTGTCGGACAATACGACTTGTCTGCTCTGTGTGCTGTTTTGGCTAAAGAGTATGAATGGGCGAAAAAGCTTAATTCGATGGCTCGTCAAGCTTCGGCTGAGAGAGCTTGGCAGTCGATTAAGCGTTTTTATGACAACTGTAAAAGTGCAGCTATCAAGAAAAAGGGTTATCCCAAATTCAAGAAAGCCCGCAGTGTCGAATATAAAACCAGTGGCTACAAACTCTCGCACGATAGGCAATCTATCACGTTCACCGATGGTTTTCAAGCTGGAACTTTTCGGATGATAGGCGCGTTTGACCTTAACTACTATCAACTTGAACAAATCAAACGAGTTCGAGTAGTGCGTAGAGCAGATGGCTACTATATCCAGTTCTGCATTAAACATGACCGATTTGAAGAGTCGCAGTCCACAGAACAGGTAACTGCTCTTGATGTTGGTTTGATGCACTTCTACACCGATAATCGAGGTAACAAGGTTGAAAATCCTCGTCATCTGAGAAAGTCGGAAAAAGCTCTTAAACGCCTTCAGCGTCGGGTTAGTCGCAAAAAAGCGATTAACAAACTGGGAAGAAAACACTTGAAAGTCTCGCGCCAGCGTCAAGACTTTGCCGTGAAATTGGCAAGGTGCGTGGTCAAATCTAGCGAATTGGTGGTGTTTGAAGACTTGAAAGTGCGTAATATGGTTAAAAATCATCGCCTTGCCAAAAGTATCAGTGACGCAGCCTGGCGACAATTCTTTGAATGGTTGGAATACTATGGGCAGGTATTTGGCAAAATTGTCATTGCCGTACCACCCCACTTCTCCAGCCAAGAATGTAGTTCTTGTCATCGAATCGTCAAAAAATCTCTGTCCCAAAGAACCCATGTCTGTCAATGCGGATTGATTATGGATAGAGACGAGAACGCCAGTCGCAACCTTTTGGCTAAAGGATTGGAGATTCTGAGTAGGGGGGGACACTCCCGAATTAACGCCCAAGGACATTTGAACCTCTGTCAAATAAGTGAGAGCTTGCTTGATAAGTTTGGTGGTTGAGTTGGGAACCCCGCACTGTACCGCAAGCGGTCAGTGTCGGGAGGATGTCAGGAGTTGACAGCGACTGACTCTAGCACTCGTTTAAGTTTTGACGATCTCGATGAGCTATCAGATGCTCAAGGGTCTTACATTGACGCCGTTAGCCTTATATTAACTTGTTCTTAACCCCAAGCCTGAACCGGAAGTCTGTGACCCCAATAAACCCATTTCGGGAGCCTTTAGTTCTATTCGGATTGGTGATATAGACGGCTTTCTTTGGTTTTGGCGAACGAATAAGATTCTTCTGAAGCCTTGTTCTTAATCTTTTCGACTCCCCATACTTTCTCATCAGGGAAGAGTCGAAGGATATCTTAACGATTGTTGAATAATAAGGACGATCGCCTTCTGACTGATAATAGGTCAGAGGCGATCGCCTTCTGTTTTGAAATGCTTACTTTCTCCGGTGTTATTTAATGTTTGAGCAATTCGCTATTCCTTGAATTTGTAAACACCGTAATGGGTTTTTATTTGCTATTTTTTCCCACACCCGATACCCAATATCTACAGAATTTATAGCAAAATTTTTTCAATTTGGTATTAGATACCATGACTTTTACCAATAACCCACTGTCGGCGGAAGAAACGAGCCAAAGCTGATTCTTCTAAAGATAAATAGATTGGTCTACCATGAGGACAAGTACGAGGATTACGAGTAAGTTGCCATTGATTTAATAAACTTTGCATTTCTGGCAAACTTAAAGGAGTACCATTTCTAATAGCACTTCGACAAGCAGTAGCTACTTTAGCAGATTCTAAATCACCACCTTTACTAAGTTCAATTAAAGCATCAGCACAGTCATTTCGTTTTGCTAATATTGCCGGAGCAGTACGAGCCGCCCAAAGCAATTCTCCAAAAGTTTCTACTTCTATATTTAACCGTTGAAGTTGTTCTATTTGAGCTGAAGATAAATTATGTAAAATAATTGGCGGTTCTAAAGAAATAAGTTGCCAAGCATCGCATAATTCCTCATATAAAATTCTTTCATGGGCAATATGTTGTTCAATTAACCAAATACCACTGGGATGTTCAGCTACGATGTAAGTATTGTGTAATTGAGCGATCGCCTTTAATTCTATTAATCCTAATTGTTCACTTTTCTCTCCTATATTATCTGGAGAAAGTTCTATAGAACGGCGCGTTTGATAATCCCCTGTTTTTTCAGATACTTTTAATATTTTTTCTACTCTTTCTGACAAAGGAAATTCTGGCATTATCTCAGAACTAAATTGTAATGCTTTATCAATTGCTTGATTAATTTCTTGCTGCCAAAAACTCAAGTTATGCAAATAAATTTCTGTTTTTGCCGGATGACGATTCCAATTAATTTGATTGGGTAAAATTTGGAGATGAAAAAAACATATAGGATAGCGATCGCGAGGACAAGTTCGTACTAAACCACTAATAATTGCTTGTTCTAATTCTGGCACTTTTACCACTCTTCCATTAATAGCAATTTTCACCCAATCAGGTCTTCTCCGATGACATCTATCAGGTAAACCTAAAACTAATTCTAGCGACTGCTCATCCAAAAATTGAGAAGATTTTTTTTGAGAAAAAGTTAATCTATCAATATTTACTTCTTCTGCTTTTTTACTATCTATTTTATGTTGAATATGCTGCAAATCAGAACATCTTACTTTGAGCAAAATTTGGGGTAAAATTTGTTTTGCTGTAGCACCAGGACTAATTTGTATTAACAGTTTACTATTTTGCCAAACTTGCCAAGTAACTTGAGGATGACAGAGCGCAATTTGCTGAATAATTAATTGTATGCCTCGCATTTGTTGTGCCAATGAAGGCATTCCTTGCCGACGTACAGGCCATTTGCCAAAAAGATTAGAAACTTTAACAATAGTACCTGGAGCAATAGCAACTCTTTCCAGTTCAACAGCTTTTCCTTGATTACTATAAACAACTCTCCATCCTTCACTTTCACTTCCTAAAAGAGGTGAGTTAGGACGACTTAATATTTCTAAATTTGACAAATTAGCTAAACTGTGGAGTGCTTCTCCACGAAATCCTAAACTTGTGATTTTCGAGAGGTCTTTAATATCGCTAATTTTGCTCGTACTATGAGCAGTTGCTGCCTGTTTTAAATTAGCTAAATCCATGCCAATGCCATTGTCAGATATTTGCACCCGCCACTGTTCAGGTATGATAGAAATTACTATTCTAGTTGCAGCAGCATCTAGAGAATTTTCTACTAATTCTCGTACTACTGCCGCCAAGGAATCAATAACTTCTCCTGCTGCAATTAAATTGACAACTTCTTTAGGTAGAGCTTGAATTTTAGAAAGCATTTATTTGAGGTAAACGGACGTAGAAAGTAGTTCCTTTTGAAATTTGAGAATCAAAAGTAATTTCTCCATCATGAGCATCAACAATCGACTTAGCAATAGCTGTTCCTAATCCTGTACCACTTTGTTTTCCATAGGTAATAAATGCCTCGAATAAATTTTCTCTAATATGTTCTGGAATTCCCGGTCCATCATCAACTACTTTGATTTCTATCCATGGTTCTTTTACTGTAGCAGTAATTTCTATCTGACCACCATGACCATTAAAAGCATCAACGGAATTTCCTACTAAATTTTGCAATACACGCATTAATTTACTTTCGTCCGCATTAATAAATATATCTTCGGTTTTAATGACATATTTAACCTGACTAATTTCCCAATAAATCCGATTTAATTTTTCAAACTTTTGCAGAATATTTTTAATATTTATAGTTTGTTTATTGCAGACAGAACTACCTCTAGCAAATTCCAACACTTCTTCTGCCATGTTCAGCATTCGCATAACTTGTATTTGAATTAAATTGCACCATTCCTGAGTTTCTTCATCATAATGTAGTTCCTTAATCATTTCACTGGCTAACTGAATACCTGTAAACGGACTTTTGAAATCATGAACAATCGTATTGACCATTTCTCCAACTAATACCAATTTATTTTTTCGTAATATTCCACTGATATATTGGTCTCTTGTACTGCATAAATTTTTATTGATATAGTTAAAAAGCTTGGTTATTAAATAACCATTAGAATTTTGTAAAATTTCTGTTAATTTATCCCTAGGAATTTTTGCAAGTATCGTACTTGGTTGAGCTACTGCCATTGTACAATAGTTTTGTCGATCTAATACTCCAAATTCGCCAAAGAATTCATTGGCATTAACCTTCCCTACAGTTTCATATTGATGACGATCGATATGTGTGCTGAAGTCTACTTGACCTTCTAAAACCAGGTATAAAAAATCAGGAATTTTTCCGTCTTTAAAAATTATTTTTTTCTCTGGGAAATGTTCTACTATCGCTACTTGAGATAATTCGGCTCTTTGTTGCAGTTCAAAACAGGAAATAAATTCATGTGATGTAAATTCCATATTAGATAACTTAGTAGTTGATATTAGGATATTATCTTGTCTATTTTACCTGGTATATTATCTTGTGAGCAAACAGCTCAATATTAAGCAAATTATATGCTCTATTTTTACTAAATATTTGGTTATTGCTTCTGTCTATTGCAGTTTCTACTTTGTAGATGCCATGGCACTAATGATATCAATTACCGAAGAAATAAGGTCTAAAGCCTCCCCTTTTAAGGGGATAAAAAAAGCGGTCGAGAGATGGCGAGGTCTCCTCGCCATATCTAATCGACCAAGACAAGAGCATATTCCTTATGTCAAGCCTCT
>JBARXI010000680.1:0-19942 GCA_049647275.1 Microcoleaceae cyanobacterium | reverse complement strand
TAGCTGAACTTTTTTAGTCTGCCTATTTTTAATGATTTGGATAGGGAGCAATCCCTGCTATTCAATTATTCAAAAAAGATGAGGAAGTTTGGCTGTCTTATCAAGTCAATTTAGACAAAAAATGACTCGATCATTGTAGCATAAAATGTTTTGGCAAGAGGTCTATAGTTGTTAAGATTTTTGAGAGTAACAATTGACGCAAATATAGTTTTGTTTTCCTTGTCGGTTGATTCCAAAATCTACGAATGTGTTCTGATTTATCTTCTGGCCATTACATAATTTCACACTACAAATGATCGATTTATCAATCGACTATTACAATTCATAGCCCAAATCAGTAACGCCTGGTTGTAAATACTCTCTGGCAAAAATGAATTAGAGCTACCTTTAGGGAGAGGTTTTAGATTCGTGAATTTTTGATAATCTTTATTAACCCTGACGCTGACGTCGAGCTTCATACAATATTAGAGCTGTACATATAGCAACATTTAAAGATTCTACTCCATTACTTAACGGAATCTTGACAGAATAATTAGCCAAACTGAGCAAATCATGGGAAAGACCACTACCTTCATTACCCAGCAATATCACTGTAGGTTTTCGTAGGTCTATCTCCCAGTAGTTAATAGTTGCGTCGGTTGCTGTAGCAACAATCTGAAGTCCTTGGGTTTGTAGTTGTCCTATTTGTGACTTTAAGTCTATGGCGATCGCCATTGGTAATCTAAACCATACTCCTGCCGAACCTCTAACTACTTTAGGGTGATACAAGTCTACACTATCTGGGCTTAACCACACACCATCTACACTTGTAGCCGTTGCTGTTCTGATTATCGTACCAAAGTTACCAGGATCTTGTACTCTCTCTAAAGCGATTCCCAAACCAGTAATTTTCACGTTATTGGTCTGAGCTTGCAGTGCTGTAGCTACTACTCCATCAGGATTTACAGTAGTAGCCAGTGTCCTAAGTACCCTGTCACTTACCAATTCTGTTCGCTTCGCTGTTTGACACACCAAGTTCCATAAAGAGCGATGTTTTTCTTGCCATTCTGGTGTACAGCAAACAGTAACAAGGGGATAACCTGTAGCACAAGCTTCTTCTAACAGATGAGTTCCTTCAACTAGAAATAATTGCTGTTCCCGCCGTCCTTTAGATTGATGTAGTTTGCGGATTTGTTTCACCAAAGGATTTTGCACACTGGTCAGCACTGTCTATTTTTGATCTCCTCCATACTAAATTTCCTCAATATTTTTAAGTACAAGATGCGGAACCCGGGACTTGAACCCGGAAGTCCTTACGAACACTAGAATCTGAATCTAGCGCGTCTACCAATTCCGCCAGTTCCGCTAATCGACAATTTTTTATTTTTGCTTATATTTCCATTTTTGTCAACTACTTAGTTTAGAGTAGATTTTAGCTAATTTTTTCTAACTAAAACTAAAACTAATCAAAATACAAGATTCTATTTAAATTCTTAAATTTTTGTATTTTTTACATAACTTCATATCAGCCAATTTCTTGCTTCTCTTCTCATTTATTTTTACCTATTTACGTTATTTGAGAGCATTTTTGTGATATTATTGATAAGTGTATAATCCTGAGGTACATTATAACCTTACCGAAATTCTGCTACTTACAACTATTATTTCATCGTTGATTTTGATTGTTTGGCAGTAATTTCAGCGATAGATAACAGTTTATTTATTTAATCAAACTTAATAAACTCCAAACTAAAATTTGACTAAATCATACTTTAATAGTAATTCATCGGCTCAACTCTGGGAAAACTTCCTGCACAGCAGGATGAACAAGACGATAGTCTTTAACATTTAATCCTTTTGCCAAAGCAGAATTCATTTCTAAAGCTTCAGTACCATAATTAGCCAACTGCAAGACATAAGGCAAAGTACTATTGTTAAGGGCCTGAGTAGCCGTCCAGGGAACTGCTCCTGGCATATTCGGTACCCCGTAATGAACAACACCCGACTCTATATAAGTAGGATTAGTGTGAGAAGTAGGGCGTAGAGTTTCCACACAACCACCTTGATCCACCGCCACATCAATAATCACAGCACCAGAACGCATCTGAGAGACCAACTTTTGAGAAACCAAAACCGGAGCTCGACGACCAGGAACTAAAACAGCACCTACAACCAAATCAGCCTCCCGAACCTCTGTTTCAATCGCCGAAGAACTACTATATAGCAACTCAACTCTTGAGCCAAAAAGACTTTCCAACTCAGCCAGTCGTTTGACATTAATATCAAAAATCTGGACTCTGGCTCCCATACCAATAGCGATTTTAGCAGCTTCCGTCCCGACTATCCCACCACCGATAATCACAACCTTACCAGACATAACTCCTGGAACTCCTCCCAGAAGTACACCTCTACCTCCCTGTTGCCTCTCCAAAAATCTGGCTCCAAATTGTACAGATAAACGCCCAGCAATTATACTCATAGGAGTTAACAGGGGCAATGTTCGATCTGGTAGTTCTACTGTTTCATAAGCGATCGCCACAACACCACTCGAAATCAACCTTTGAGTTAACTCCAGATTGGCCGCCAAATGCAAATAGGTAAACAAAACTTGTCCAGGTTGAATGAACTCGTATTCTGCTGAGAGAGGTTCCTTAACCTTAACAATCATTTCAAGTTGCCAAACCTGTTTAGAATTTGGCAAGATTTTAGCTCCTGCTTGGATATAGTTATCATCACTAAAGCCAGCTCCCAATCCTGCCTCTGTTTCTACAAAAACCTGATGACCAGATTCAATACATACCCTAACACTTGCAGGACTTAATCCTACACGAAACTCTTGGTCTTTGATTTCCTTGGGAATACCTATTTCCATATTAAATCCATATTATAAAGTGTGGGAAAGGGACTCCCGTTATAAACTTTAGTTTGAGCGGGAGAGTAATTCCCGTTAACAAAAAATCTTAAGCAACAGCCAATCCACTTTACTTTATTTGACTTGATAAGCTTAACAATCTCCCATTTAATCAGAAATAATAACTGGATATTCTTATTTCTTTGCAGGTTGTCTGTTAACTAGACTTAAAAATTATTTATTAAGCCCTGTCATAACGACTCTACAAGCACCTTCTACTTAATGAATTGCTCGCTAGGGTCTGCCCTACCGCTAGTCCGCTGCTAGTATATACGTAACATTTTCTTTCAAGATTTTAACCTTTCAAGGTTTTTTCCGAAAAACAACCCTATACTTTGAATATGATGGTTGCCTTACTTAATTTTTTGGTTTTGAGTGCCCATATTATTACTAGTTACGAGTGTAATGCTCCTACACTGAGGCTACCGCTTGTCTCTTGCAGACGAGCTGGGCTAACAGACTAGGTAACTGAAGTTGGCTTAATTAAGATCAAAACAAGATTCAGATTCCGGTTACAGCGTTTTTGTTTATATTGTTGATACAAGATACCATATTCGATTTCTCTCTCGATCCATTTTTGTGGCCTAGTTTTTTTCGTTTTAGGTAGTAGTGGTTCGATCACAACCCATTCAAAGTCTGTTAAACCTCTTGAAGGCTGGCGTTTTCTCATGCTAATTAGCGTTTTGCTGGCGTACAACTCAGTTAACGGCTGTCGCCGACATTAAACGCGAAGCGTGGCGTCAGCCGTATCGCTAAGTATAATGGTATAATCTTTTCCTAAAAAGAACCAAAATGGGTTCTATAAGATAATAAGGGTTGCTAATGGCTAAGGCGTGTCATCAGTTAAGCCAAATAACAGAAGCCACCAGTTATAGATCGCCCTCTTCTAATTTATGACACGCCCTAATGTGGTCAATCAGTTTCAGTCATTTTATACTTCTGGATAAACTCCTTAACTTTTTATTTTTTCAACTCAGAGAGTGACAGCAGAGGGGTAAGATAAAATTTCTTCCGGAGTCTATTCAATTTTTTTAGCAACTTATATTAAGAAATAAATTTTGTCAACCTCTAGACATCTGGTAACTTTCTAGTAGAATTAAGAGAAAAAATTGAAATTAATAATTAATTAAGGGAGGATCGACCTATCAATCAACCATCAAAACCCATGGAAAACCTGACATTATCCCAGAAAAATCAGTCAATACTGAAAATTTGTGGCCCTTCTCATCTTCATGGGAATGTCAACATTAGTGGTGCTAAAAACTCTGCTCTTGCTGCGATGGCAGGAACATTACTCTGTTCGGGAGTTTCTCGGCTTCATCAAATCCCCTCCCTCGTAGACATTGGTACAATGGGACAAGTATTATCTGCAGTGGGAGCTAAAATAGAACAGAATGGGAATACCTTAGAGATAGATGCTAGCCATCTACACACTTCTGAAGCACCCTATGAATTAGTCAGACAATTACGGGCTAGTTTTTTTGTTATTGGGCCAATGCTGGCGAGGTTGGGAGTAGCTCGCGTACCACTGCCTGGTGGATGTGCTATTGGTGCTAGACCTGTTGACCTTCATGTAAGAGGTTTACAAGCTCTAGGAGCAGAAGTCCATATTGAACATGGTATAGTTAATGCTTATATTAGTGGTGGTAAAAGCCAATTAAAAGGTACAAAAATATATCTTGACTACCCAAGTGTTGGAGCGACAGAAACTCTGATGATGGCTGCTGCCTTGGCTGAAGGAGAAACTATCATAGAAAATTCAGCTCAAGAACCAGAGGTAGTAGATTTAGCTAATCTATCTATAGCTATGGGCGCTAATATTTCTGGCGCGGGTACAAAAACTATAGTAATATCTGGAGTACCCGAATTACATTCTGTAGACTATACAATTATACCCGATAGAATAGAAGCAGGAACATTTTTATTGGCGGGAGCTATTACTGGCTCAGAGATTACTATTTCACCAGTAATTCCAGAACATTTAAGTGCAGTAATTTGTAAGCTACAGTCAATGGGAGCCAAAATTATACAGGAAGCACCTAATTGCTTAAGGATTGTTCCTGGTAAAGTTCTCAAATCTATCGATATTGAAACTCAACCCTACCCTGGTTTCCCCACAGATATGCAGGCTCCATTTATGGCTTTGCTAAGTTTATGTCAAGGTAGTAGTTCAGTTACAGAAACAGTATTCGAGAATCGTATGCGTCATGTATCGGAACTAAATAGAATGGGGGCTAATATTAGGGTAAAAGGAAATCATGCCATTGTGCAAGGAGTATCAAATTTATCGGCTGCTCCAATTGTTGGTACCGATCTTCGAGCATCTGCTGCTTTAGTACTAGCAGCACTAGCTGCAAAGGGAGAAACGACATTTCAGGGTCTACAACATCTAGACAGAGGCTACGAGCAGCTAGAAATTAAACTACAAAAGTTAGGAGCGAAGCTACAGAGAGTAGAATTGATGGAAGAAATCGACTTAGTTGAAACTTCTGTCTAAATCTTCTAAAATTTTGTTATGTTTCGGACTCCTAAATCTGAGGTTAAGTTTCTACCAAAAAATTGGGTTTAAAGCCTCCCCTTTTAGGAGAACTTTATACTAGAGTTGAAATAGGTAAATAACTATTTTATCAGTTGAAAAACCTAGCGACAATCAGTAGACGAACCTTGAAAACTCAAGTTCTGGAGTTCTTTAGAGTAAGGCGTATATAGTTAAAAGGTTTAAACAGCAATGAACAGAGAAACCAATTTTTTTCTGTTTATAACTTGACTTTTGAATATAGAGGGACAGGCTTATGAAATGGAACAAACGTTTTGGGAAAATACTATCTCTGGCTCTCGATCGTGACATGCAAAGTATTTGATTTAAATGGTACACGATGCACCAGAAATCCCATTTTTAGGATAGTAGGCGCGCCTTAAGAAAAGTATTTCAAGGGAAAATAATCAGCCAGATATCGAATATTATAGTCATTTCAAATAAGAATGAAACACTTTTTTTGTTGAAACCCTTTCAAGGCAAGAAATACTCATCTCAGTCTAAACTAAAACGACTATATATTTCTCCCAAGCATAAATACTACTGGTTGCTAACCGCTCCTTTTAGAGCTGATTTATAAAGTAAATATTTAAGAGGATAAATACTTTACAGTGTAAGGGGTTGACACTATCTAAGCCCCAAGGCGATAATTTTCATAAAACCCATCCTAGAAAGGAGTTTCAGCTAAGTTGACAAGTCAGCTCTTATAGACTATTCCAAATCAAGTTTTCCACGAGATGAAACAAAGTAAATGTGCAGACAAGTAGCAGAGAAATTAAGTATTTTTAAATAATAGACTTAGACAAAAATAGGCAATAAAATAGCTTTCTATCTTATAGATGGAAAAGTGTTTTGGCAAAATAACTAGATAAATAGGACTGAAAAGGGTTTTCCTGCGGAATGTTGCGCAAACAGCCATTTTTGGGTTTGACCTTTTTCCCCTATCTAGATTGAATTTCAGAGATTTTATAGGCTATAAAATCTCTAAGTACCACGAACAGAGAAAATTTGATAATATTAATATGTGTATGATATATTATATGTCAGATATTATTTTAATTATGCTTAAGTAGATTAAATATGGTTCTTGGAGCAAAACAACTAATTGGTTTAAGGGCAGATAATTTTAGACATCCCTTGGATCTAGAAGCAACAAATTCTCTGAAAAAATTGCCAGGTATGGATTTATTAATAAGGCAATTGTTGGGACCATTAGGAGAGAAATTTTTCTACATGGAAAATATTGCATCTAGTGTATTAGTGGGTGAAGCACAATTGCCACATCTACATCAAATACTATTAGATGCTTGTCAGGTACTAGACCTAGAAGCTCCACAGCTATATGTCCGTCAGCATCCAACTCCCAATGCTTATACATTTGCTATGCGGGGCCAGCAACCATTTATCGTTGTTCATACGTCTTTAATAGAGTTGCTCAATTCAGAAGAAATTAAAGCTGTATTAGGTCATGAGTTAGGACATCTAAAATGTGAGCATGGGGTATATTTAACTCTGGCGAATTTAATTGTATTAGCTGCTGGACAAATTTCCACCTGGGGTGGTATTATAGCTCAAAGTCTACAAAATCAAATATTGGAGTGGGTAAGGTGTGCAGAATTTAGTTGCGATCGCGCAGCCTTGCTTGCTACCCAAGAGCCAAAAGTGGTAGTATCGGTATTAATGAAGCTAGCTGGTGGGTCTCCTACCCTTGCATCTAAGCTTAATCTAGATGCTTTCTTAGCTCAAGCTAGGGCTTACGATGAAGTTAGTAATACAGAATTAGGTGAAATGTTGAAGCAGGTTCAAACTGCCCAGCTAACTCATCCACTACCTGTATTACGAGCCAGAGAGATCTATCGGTGGGCCAATAGTCAAAATTATCATTATTTGTTGCAAGGTTCAGCAATAAATATGTATAATAAAAACAACAGGGGCGGGTGGCGAAATTGGTAGACGCACCACACTCAAAATGTGGCGACTTCGGTCGTGAGAGTTCGAGTCTCTCTCTGCCCATAATTAATTAAGAGTTTAGGAGTTTAAGATGACACAACATCTAAAGAGATGGGAGTCTCCTCGTTATGAAGGCAGGAATATCAAGGGAAAAGGAGGCTCTGCTAGAGTCAGGCAGTTAAAAAAACAGCAACAAAGATTAAGAAAAAAACTAAAGAATCAAAAAAATGGGAACTATAGTTCCCATTTTTTATTGTTTATTTTGGATGTTAGGACAAATAGTCTCCCCTACCTGATGATTTAACGGTCGATCCTGCCAATGCATAAGAATTTGCTCTAACTCTGCTTTCAAAATTCCCAAAGCTTCTATCTGATTATTAATTTCTATAACTTTATTGTGTAATTGCTGCTTAACTTCTCGACAAGGTAGTAGACCTCGATCCCTAATCTCCAAAATTTCTCTAATTTCTCTTAAACTCAAACCCAAAGACTTCGCTTGCTTAATAAAATCAAGCCTACTGAGTACCGACTCTTCAAATAAGCGATAACCTGAGTCAGACCGCTTTACAGAAGGAGAAAGTAAGCCAATATCTTCATAGTAGCGGATAGTCTTAATCGGAAAACCACTAATAGCAGCAACTTGGCCTATTTTCATCAGATAATTTATTGCTTCTAATAAGGAGAAGGAGGGTGTTTCTTATTTCTACTCAATAATGGTAAAGGTGGACGAGAAGCATTCGGAGGTAAATAGTATTCTGGTACAATAGTAGGCCGTTCGAGGTGAGAGCGCTGTAGCAACAAAAAACGTAAGGCAACAGCTATCCCTACTGTACCCATCCCCAAACCGAATAAAGACCAACTAGCCCCTAAACCTCCAATAACAGTATCAACAGCTCCTACTGTGACGAAAAAGCTGGTAATTGGTTCTTTCCGATAAGCAGTTTTAACAATTCGTGGCCATAAAGTATCAATCATCAGCTTACTCCTAATCTTATAATATGTTAGTGCACTTACACCTTTTTAAAAACCAGACAAAGCGAAATATTCTTAATCGGTAACTGAGAATATTTTACGACTCACTCGTTTTTGTGCTACTCAACCCCCAACTATCTAAGCTTTAATATGCATTTGCTATGAGATGATATTGAGCATTAAACTATTTTTTCGACAAAAAAAATATAAATATGTGAAAGTTGGGTATTTTGGCTACATTTGAAGTCTGATTTTAGACTGGCTTTTTTGTTGATTTTACGATTTAGAACTAAATAGCTTCTGGTTAAATTTATACTGAGACTGCCCAGCAGTAAAACCATTTTTAGTTGCAAACTTTAAAGTTTTTTCAAGTTGTTGAATTATTTGATTAGCAGCAAACGTTTGAGCTTTTATTTGCTCTTGAAGCCTAGCTCTATTATGAGCTTCAACTATTTTTAGTTGAGTTAAAAATTCTTGAACTTCAGTTGCTATGGAGTCAGCCCAAGCCCATAGAATATTAAAATGTTTTTGCCGGCATTTTTCAACTTCAGATTCTGATAGTTGCTCAGTTAGCAGACAATTAATAGTAGACATTTTCTAAGATTTATCAATTCTTCCTAATTCTTCAAATACCCAATGATATTCAATTTTGGTTTCTATGACGATTTGGATAGCGTGGGATTGAGCCATTGGTAAAATTAAATCACTTTACTTTAAAGTTAACATACTTTAGTTTAGGTATATTAAAAATTTTTAATCTAGCTACAATTTTCTCTTTTGCATAATGTCTTGAGCCATAGATTCAGACAAAAGAAACAATTAATAATTGGCAATATATCTTTTACTAAATAATCTGTAAATAATCTGTAAATAATCTGTAAATTAGTTGTGAATAGTTCCTGCTTAAAACTTTCAACTGTTTCAATCAATAGCTAATTATTTAGAGAATATTTCTGACATCTAAGTCAGAAACACATTTATTTAGATATACAGTAATTGATATAAGGATCAAATTAATTATTTTCCCGCTTCTTAGTAGAATATAAAACTAATATAGCAATCCTAAATCATTTGTTAAATTCTTGGAATTTTTAAAAACTTTCTACTTCTCTCTTCCCTTCTGCTATCTGCCATCTGCCTCCTGCCTTAAAGTAGCCAATTTTTTTCACGAATCATTTCATATTGCTATATGAGATTGTTGGTATGAAAACTAGATTGGTTGATAAGCTTTGCAAAATATACATAGCTTACCAACAGCAAATCTTGAATACCCTAAACTGGAGATAGACTCTTTATTCAATCTCTATTATAATAAGTATCTCAATGAAATGATATATCTAGTTATCACTCTAATTGAGACCCAACCAAGACAGTAAACCTTCTCCAGTAAAGTATTCGATTGCTAAAGTCAAAACGAAACCAATCATAGCTGCTCTACCATTGAGACGTTCTGCATATTGGTTAAAGCCGAATTTTGGTTCGTCCAACTTAGGTGTAGTAGTAGGTTGTGGTTGTGTCATAATTAATCGGCCTCGAATTTAAGAATTTTTTCAGTAGGTAGATAGAGTTGTTTGTTTACAATTCTTAAATATATTCTAAAAGGAGTTGACCAACCGTCAACCATGTTTGTACAAAAAAAATAATATTTAGCTAGCGTAAAATAATAAATATGTCAAATCAATCGGAGTCTTCTTCTTCGCTACCAACCTCAGTTAAACAAGTAGCCAATACCCTCCGGTTTGGTGGATGGGTCTGTTTTTGGATGCAGCTGGTACTGGGGGTAATTTCAGCCATAATCTTTTTGTTTGCGGTAGTGGCTTTGCCAGGGGAGAAAACTGGAGCAGGTTCAGGAGGTGGCCTGTTTTTTGCCTTTTGTGGCCTTGTGGTATTAGCATTCAGTATCTACCTAGCATTTAGTTACACGCGTTTGGCAAAAAAGTTACGATCGCCCACACCTTCTTTAAGACCTAGTAGGGCAGACACTACCCAACAAGTGAAAAAGACTTTAATTGCCAATTTGATTGGGATGTCTTTAACTTTATTTGGAGCAGAGGCAATTGGTGGTATTCTGCTTGGTAAATCCTTAGTTAGCCAACAAGTATTTATGAATCCCACAGCTAATCTGAGAGACTTTATTCAGCCATTAGATATTTTCATAGTATTGGGTAATACTCATATGATTGTGGCTCATTTTGTGGGAATTTTAGTAGGGTTATTTTTGCTTGATCGAGTTTACAAATAATCATAAATTAGTATTTTATAGTGATAGTGAAGCAATACAAATACTCAAAACCTGTGGATTAAGGCAACTCTAATAGAGTTGTTGGGAAATAACTTAGGCTAGGGAAAAAAGGAAAACGAAAACTTAGAGCTTTAGTTAGTGATGGCGTTGTTTATGGTGCTATTAGGTATAAATTCCATTTCCATAATCGACTAGCAGTTAGCATCAATCAACCGGAAAACGTTTGGAGGTTCGTACATCTTCATTGGTCGATTTTGATGGAGATAAGATCGATTCTATAGCAATCCTAAATGAATTGTGAAAAATTTAGATGTATTTATTTTGTCTTCTACCTACTACCTAATACCTAATACCTACCACCTACCACCACCAAAAATTTATAACTGAAATAGGATTGCTATATGGTTGATTATTGGAATCGTGTGGAATTTCAGTGATGTGTTGGACTGGCATAAGCGAATAACAATTTAAGTTATATATTTGTAATTTAAACCGATTTATTTTTACAAAAAAAGTTGAAACTGGCTATTTAGGGAGTAATTTGGTGGTAAAAATGATGCCGTCACTCCTCGAACGGTCGTCAGTTATTAAAAGCCTAGAAAGACTGATATATAAGGAATACGGTGTTTTTTGCTTCAAAGTTAATTTTCGTGTATATTTGAGGTAAGTGATTAGCTCTGCTTAGGTGCTTAATAAAATGAGTAATGATTTTATTGGTAGTAATTACAACACTCTCAAGAAATGAGATGTTGCTTCTTGTGGAAATAAATGTAATCCTGAATATAGTACAAATAGCTTTTTTCGGTGCGACGGCTCATGTGTTTGAATCGAATCGTGCGCCTCACACCTCACAGGATATTGTATTGCAGTTGCAGTACAATTAATAGTTATACAATTATAAATTCAATCAAGAAAAGATATGGGAAGATTATTTAATCAATCAGAGAGAAATGGTTTTTATGTAAAAAAATCAGATGTAGATTCTTTTTGAAAAGATGCAGTTGAATTAGCAAAAAAATACTAAATTAGTTTATCTGATGTAATTGAAGGATTCAAAGCATTGGAAATGGAAAGAAGAAATAATCTTTATCATTGGAATGGAGACACCTTTGATGAGCAAATGGCAGGATTTGGCTATTTAATAGATGACATAAAAGAAAGTATCAAAATAATGGCAGAAAATGCAGACAATCATAAATAATCTTATTCTTTAAAAAAAAAATTATGACATCTAGTCTTAGTGGCAGCATAGCTGAGACTAGGCATTAGGCGCAATCTTAAAGAAGATGAACACATAAACTCTTTATTACTCAAGCCAAAAGGACTCAAGATAAAGAATGCTTATCAAAGCTTTCTGTTGTCCCATTGCAACAATCGTTGAATAGACTTGTTGGGAATTAAGCTTAAAAATTGGCTAAAACCCTTATCAGTTAAAGAGTATAGTGTTTGGGAGCGAAAATAACTAAAAGGATTATATACTAAGCTTTTGAGCAGTTTCAGTTTTTATTTCCCAACAACTCTAATATAGTAGATAAGTTAGATAAGGATTGAGGTATGAGATTTTGGTGTTGCTGAATCAAGCTATGAATAGCAATATGGTATAGGTACATCCTGCCATCGTAAATAATCGTAAATAATAGACATAGGCGTGGAAATTCAGTTTTTGCTCGGGTATTACAAGGGTTTGAGATTAAAGATCGCCAGATATCTAATGTCTTAAAAGGCTAATTAATTGAATATTTCAACATTTATATGGACTTAGAATCACAAAAACTCTTCCTTTGGTAACCTCCTTTTTGTTTCCTCTGTTCTGATTTTTTTAGTAAGTCTGTGCATGAGGGTTTAGAGGATTTCTTGCTATCTAAGTCTCAACTCAATTTTAATTTCCTAATTTCTTGTTGTAGTTCTGCAATTACTTTCTGTTGAGCCAATAGCATCTTGACCAGTTATTCTTTTGACAACTGGTTGAGCCTTTGGATCGTTAGTGGTAACTGTCATTAACTCATCGATAACGGAGCTAGATATTTCTAGCTAAGTCTGCTCAGGTGTTGAGCTTGTTTTATCGCAACGGAGCAACGAGAGTGTGTTAGAAGCCAGGGGCTTTAGCCGGGGGTTGCTGACTCTCTTATATCATCTCCGGTTGAATGTTGAATACTTATAAATAAAAGACGCAGGAGTCTCCGAGTCAGGAGGCAAGAAAGAAGAAGGAGAAAGTTTTTTTAATCACTAATTATCCGGACATGATATTACTTTATTCTACAACTATTTTTAAGAGCGAGCCGGGAATATTTCCTCCAGTTGGTTGACGACCGCTTAATCGGCGATCGCTACATACCTAAATCCTGACTCAGTTAGATACTTTTGCTCTTAGCTAGCTATATTTATTTTTAATTTACAGCAGATTGCAGCTTAAAAATTAGACTACCAATAATCTCTATCCAGTTTCAGGTGATTTTAGTTTTCATCAAACTATTTCGCAAATTATTATAATCTAAAAAAAATGTTGAGGATAATAAAATTATCAACTTAACTAGGGACAGGTTTGCAAAAAAGACAAGAACTAATTTTCATTAGTTGTTAATCCGGAATTAGTACCAACCCGCAGAATAAATTACTAAGATTACTTCTACTAACTAGAAATAAAACTAAAACCATAATTATGGAACTCAAACCTGCATCTAACTATAGTTATTCCGGGCACATTCCCATAGAAATAGATCGAGATGGTTGGCGGTCGCTACTAACCAACATCGAACCTGAACTACAAACTAGCCAAGTATATAGTCAGATTTTGACTGACTTAAAATCATCATTAGAAGCAGCATCTGCTTTAGTTGCTGCCCAAATCAAAACATTAGAGCCAGACAAAATCAAACAAAATCTTAAAAGCCTGACTAGAACATTTATACCAGAAAAAACAGCATCTTCAACAAATCTAAATTCATCTGAGACTACCAATACCAATATAGATATAGATGAGAAAGAAAAAAGCCTTCCTCAGCAACAGCCGATGGCAAAATTAATCCAAAACAATAAAAACCAGATTCAAAAACAAATGATTACAAACCTAACTACTTCCATTGAATCAGAAACTACTACTGAATCAATCCCAATATCCATCAACTCAGAAAACATAGATACCAATCTTGCTGAAAAAAACCAACAAAATTTATCAGAAGAGTTACAACCGCAAAAGACTCGAAAAAAACGCAAGAAAAAATTGACAAAAGCAGAACAAGCAGCATTAATAACCAAGGAAAAAAATACATACCTGTATCAACTCGGCCAACAACTGCAAAAAGCACGACAAATGCGTTGCTTGTCTCTCAAACAAATTCACAGACAAACCTTTGTTCCGCTTCATTACCTAGAAGCAATAGAAAAAGGCCATACAGAAGAATTACCAGAAGATGTATATCTCAAGGGTTTTATTTTCCGGATTGGGAATGTTCTAGGATTAGATGGAGCAAATTTAGCAGCAGCCCTACCAATATCCGATCCACTTCAAGGTATAATTTCGTCTTGGTCTCCGGACAAAAAAGACTCCGGATTTTATCTACATCCAGTTCACTTATATGTAGGATATACAGCCTTAATGGCCGGAGCGCTAGGGGGACTAAGTTTGATGTCTCAACAACAAAGTCCAGGAGCACATCTGATTCCGGATACTTCAGAAACTCCAGACTCAGTTGCTCGCTCAGACCGAGATTTAGAAACTACTCAAACACCAGGACTAAAATCTACCGCAGGTAATATAGTTGTCGGTTCTGATATGGCTCCACCAGAAACAATGATTTAGCCCATAATCACAAGGTTATCTCTATGTACAACTGTTTCAGCTCCTGCATAACCCAAAATGTCAGGTATATTTTCTGAGCGACAACCTCGAATTTTTTGCAACTCAGCACTGCTGTAGTTCACAAGTCCTCTAGCTATTTCCCCACCTTCTGTATCGCATAGCTGCACAGCATCAGATGAATTAAACTCCCCTTCTACCTTAGTAATGCCTGCAGCCAATAGAGACTTACCTAACTCAGAAATTGCCTTAACTGCACCCACGTCCAGATAAAGTTGGCCCGTAGGAACTAAAACATTAGCAATCCAATGTTTGCGGGCATTTACTGGTCGTGGTTGTGGTTCAAACTGAGTGCCAATAGATTCTCCATTGAGAATTTTTTCAATATTACTGGGCTGTTTACCATCAGTAATTACAGTACGGACACCTGCTGCCGTAGCAATTTTGGCTGCTTCTATTTTGGTAATCATCCCACCAGTTCCCCACCCACTAACAGAGCCTCCAGTTTGAACTTCGAGTTCTTTGAGTTGTTCCATTCGCTCTACTAAAGTAATAGGCAAAGCATCGGGATTATTCCGAGGGTCAGCAGAGTATAATTTATCCACATCAGTAAGTAAAAATAGCCAATCAGCTTCTACAAGCCCTGCAACCAAAGCTGAGAGATTATCATTGTCCCCAAATTTCAGTTCTTCAACAGCAATTGTATCATTTTCATTGACTATTGGGATGACACCCAATCGTAATAGTTGTTGAAATGTGTTATAGGCATTGACATAACTACTACGTCGTGATATGTCACTTCTAGTTAGTAGAATTTGGGCTATGGTCTGCTGCAAAGATGTGAATAGGTCATCGTAAACTCGCATTAGTCGTCCTTGACCCACTGCTGCGACTGCTTGTTTCAGAGAAATATTCCGGGGCTTTTCCGTTAGACCTAAGCGATCGCAACCCACTCCAACGGCCCCAGAAGAAACCAAAACAACTCGATGGCCTTGGCGACGTAGATAAGTTAAAGTCTCAATCAAGCTAGCAATTGTGGATAGGGCTAAGTTTCCTGTTTCAGACTGAGTTAGACTAGAAGTGCCTATTTTAACTACTATTGTTTTCATCGAAATCTCAATCTGATTTTTTCAATTACTTAATAATTACTGATAATATATTCTCCAATTTTTAAGCTCTCAGATAAATTAGAGCCTATTCAATTTTTTGGGATTGATTTAGTTCCGGGATGATAATCACGGTTTGCATCAATTGAAGGAGAAATATCCTTCTAAGTATAGCAATCTCAAATCATTCGTAATACCATTTTTCTGTAACAATGCCCTTAATATTATATTGTCTACTCGACATAATTGCACTCACAATTATCTTTTATTAAGTGCAGCTTCATATAGAAATGGTATAAGATTATAATTTAACTAATTTTTATTGGCTCTTTAAAGAACTCCAGCTCTACTAGTCTGTCAACTTTGAAATGATTGATTGATAGATTTTTGCAAGTGCGTGATTTTTGGGTAATGGTTTTTGGAATTGGCTACTCCTCAAAACTATTTGATTTTGACAGACCACTACATTAGACATAGCCGTGAAAAAGAATGTAGAGAAATTAGATGTAAAGTCTCTACAAGGATTTTAGAAAAGGCATATTTAATTTATAGAGATGTCAATTAGAAAACGCCAGACCTTCTACATATGAATGCTGGCGCTTTCTATTCTAGATATATTATATCTGCTTTTATGTTTAGGAGCTTTATATTTGCTGACCCAATTTGAAATTTTATTAGTACTTATTGTTTCACACAAATTCGGTAACCTATAAAAATTCTCATATTTTCTTTATATTTGGAATAGTTAGGGATATATAGAGGCCATAATGATCGGCATAACTGAGTAAATCTCAAATTATGGACAACTTTTATGGCTACTCCTGGACAAAATAAACAAATATGGCAACAGGTAACAAGTAACAGGCAACAGGCAAACTAAGTCAATTATCTGAAGTTAGTGGCTAAATTGGATTACGCCTAATGATTGTCTTGCAATAGTGCTACCTTAGATAAGGCACTCAACTCACAGACAAGTGAGCCTTATACTTATATTTGTCAAACTAACTTTGTTTTTTTATCATAAAAAGTAATGTAGTGTCTAATTCCATAAATTAATATATTTATTCCATAAATTAATATATTTATCGATCTAATAAGGATTGAGTAAATAAGATTATATTTTCCTCATGAATAATAATATTGAGGACTTCACAGACGCTAACCAAGGAAAAGGTCAAACCCTTCATCTGGAAAAAGCTTGAAGTCAAAGGATATCAACTCAAACATAATATTACCGAAAAGCAAAGTTGAAAGCCCCCGTGTTTGAACCGGGGGATGAAAACTAACTTTTGCAATTAGACAGTAGGATGAATAAACCAAACTATGTAATAAAATGTAAATCTTTCATAACCCTTGCCATTGCATTCGGTCACCGAATGCTCCGCAAACACTCCGCTTCTCTCGATTTGCTATAGCAAAGCTGCACTAATGCAATGACGTAGTATAAATTTTCCCGCCCACCTACTTAGTCTGAATAATTAACCCAAAAAAAACAAGTATAGCTATGAACTATAAAATGTTAATAAAAGGGTATTTAATATCTGGAATTTTCATAAATGCTGCCATGCCTGGATGGAGTCAGACATTTATAAATGAAAATAATTTATTGGCTTTAGAAACCGAAAAATCAACAGAAACATCCTCATCAAATAATCAAAAAAATGCTCAAATAGCTCAGATAAATAACAGTTATGAGAAACGACCCTATACATTAGGAGCTGGCGATCGCATCCAAGTAGAATTTCTCAATGTGCCAGAATATAACAAAGAATATCAAGTATTAGTAGATGGTTATATCAACTTTTTATTAGTAGGTAAAATTCTAGTGCAGGGTTTGACTACAGAGCAATTAACAGAGCTAATTATCAGAAAATATTCTAGCTTAATTACAGAGCCTATAGTAACAGTTACTATAATCGGAATTAGACCCCTAAATATAGCCATAGCTGGGGAAATAAGTCGTCCAGGAGTTTACACAATGGTACCACAAACAACTACAGGAGGATTACAATTTCCCAACCTCATAGAAGCCTTGACATTAGCTCAAGGTGTCACAGCAGGAGCCAATATACGAAATGTACAAATACGACGCTCTCGCCCCGAAGGCTCAGAAGAAGTTGTTGACATTAACCTGTGGGAATTTTTACAAACGGGTAGATTGCCTCAAGATATTACATTACGGGATGGAGACCAAATATTTGTTCCTACTGCTGATACTTTTAACTCACAAGAAGTTCGTCAAAGAGCCAAAGCTAATTTTTCCGCTGACATAACCCAGCCTATTACGGTTGTAATTATCGGAGAAGTAAGTCGTCCCGGTCCATATACAGTATTTGCTGCTGATGTGAGGGCTACTGGTCAATCAGAGCAACTTAGTTCTGTAACAGTTAGTTCTGGGGAAGGTGCTCTGGTGGGATTACCTACTGTTACTAGAGCAATTAAAATAGCAGGTGGAATTACTGCAGAAGCAAATATTCGAGAAATTAAAATTCGTCGGCTTCCTAGAACAGGACCGGAACAAATAATTACTGTAAATCTTTGGAGGCTATTACAAACAGGTAATATTAACGAAGATATATTATTACAAGAAGGAGATAGTATTATTGTACCGAAAGCAGAAGAAATAGACTTAAGTGAAGCACCAGAAATCGCATCTGCTAGTTTTTCTCCTAATACAATTACAATTAATGTTGTGGGGGAAGTAATTAGACCTGGTCTTGTGACAGTGCCGCTAAATACTTCCCTAAATGAAGCTTTATTAACAGCAGGAAGTTTTAACAGACAAAGAGCAAACAAAACAAAAGTAGAATTAATTAGAGCCAATCAAAATGGTACTGTTACTACCCAAACTATTGAAATTGACCTATCTCAAAGTTTGAATCAGCAAAATAATCCACCATTGCAAAATAATGACGTGATTGTAGTAGACCGGAATGGAATTACAAAGATAGCAGAAACATTTAATGTATTATTTGAACCAGTATCTAGTGTAGTTCAACTTATTGGATTGATAAATGCATTAATTCCTGATAATAATAATAATTAAATCTGAAAAATCTGGGTATTTATAGTATGAAGATAATTATGTTGATAAGGGGGTAAAGTTTGGAGAAAGTAGGAGTAGTAGTGATTGGGCGTAATGAAGGCGATCGCCTGATTAGAAGTTTGGAGTCTGTAGTTGATAATGTTCGTCCAGTAGTATATGTTGATTCTGGTTCTACTGATGGTAGTTGCGAAGAAGCTCGCAAAAGAGGTGTAGAAGTAGTAGATTTGGACTTATCAATACCTTTTACTGCCGCCCGCGCTCGTAATGCTGGATTTGAGCGAATGTGTGAGAAATACCCAGAAGTAGAGTATGTCCAATTTATTGATGGTGACTGTGAAGTAGTAGAAGGATGGCTCGAAGCTGCTGCTGAGACATTAGACGCTAACCCAGAAGTAGTAGCTGTATGTGGTTGGCGACGAGAGCGTTACCCAGAAAATAGTGTTTACAACCGCATCTGTGATGTGGAATGGCGTCTTGGCCCTACAGGAATGATCCTCAACTTTGCCGGGGATGTAATGATTCGTAGTGAAGCGTTGGCGAAAATTGGGGGCTATGACAATCAGATGATTGCTTTTGAAGAGGGGGAGCTATGTGTAAGGTTACGTCAGGCAGGTGGGATACTTTTGAGAATAGATAAAAATTGCACTTTACATGATGCTGATATGCATAGTGTTTGGCAATGGTGGAAAAGGGCTAAACGCTGTGGTTATGGGTTAGCTCAAATTTCTTATGTTTATGGCACTTCCACTGAATCACATTTTGTAAATTCAATATTAAGGATATGGCTTTGGGGAATTATGATGCCTATCGTTGCTCTGGCATTAGCAGTTCCTAGTTATGGAATTTCTTTACTGGCTTTTGGCCGATATCCAGCAGCAATGTGGCGAGAAATATCTAGGAAGCAAAAAGCAGGATATTCTAGAACTGAGAGTGTAGCTTGGGGTATTTCAGCTCCTATGGCAGCAATACCTGGAGCATTTGGTATGATTCAGTTTTATCTAGACCGTTTGAGTAATAAAGAGCATAAAATTATTGAGTATAAATAAGCTCAATGATAAAAGTCTATAACCAACTCAACAAAATGTTGGCTAATGAGCAGTTAGATGTAGTTCACGTTCTAACGCCTCCCCACGTTCACTTTGATACAACTTACCAGATTATTGAAGCTGGTGTTGATGCTTTAGTAGAAAAACCTCTTTGCCACAAAGTGAGCGACTGTCAAAAATTGCGCCAGCGAGCTACAGAATTAGGACGAACGATTGGGGTTAGCCACAACTTTTTGTATTAGACCTCTCCGAAAAACAAATAAGTTGTGAGATAATAATAAAAAATGTAATTTTAACAGCCAATTATGACCAGTATACTCGAACACATTCGCAATCGTCCACAAGAAACAGAGCGTTT
>JBARXI010000679.1:0-2994 GCA_049647275.1 Microcoleaceae cyanobacterium | reverse complement strand
GCTTGCTTATTATCAAACAAAGGAATTTATAGTTAAAGAGTATAAAAGTGGAAATACTGAAAATACCATTGAATTTATTAAATATTTGCAACGGCAAAGGGCGGGAAAAAGATTGGCAATATTTTGGGATGGATAAACTGATCATAATTGTTGACAATACGCGAGAATATTTGATGACAATAAATCTTGATTTACAATAAGAGAAATGGTTGATAAATTGTCTAAAATTTGCCCCGAACGCCCCGGAGCAAAACCCCGTTGAAGATATTTGGTTACAAGTCAAAAATTTCATCAGACAATTCGATCATCTTTGCAGTTCTTTTAAAATAGTTAAGTGGCTATTTAAGTTTTTTGCACCCTTGTCAAATATTCGATTTTCCCAAACTTTTTCAGTATGGAATTTTGCCACGACCAATTTAGGATTGTTATAGATTCTTAATAGGGTTATTTAAAAAAATTGATATTAGAGTTTATTTCAGTATAATATACTATATAGTGGTTTTCATATTAATCCGCTAGAGTATTTTTTTTTATATGCCTTATTTCCTATTTCCTAATTCCCTGAAATCAAAAAAATGTATACCTTACGAGAGTGATAAACGCTATATATAAGTACTAACAATAGTTAAACTTGTGCTGAAAATAAATAACTATGCAGCACAAAAAATTAGTATAATTTGTGTAATTCATAGTCATAAAAATATGTTATCCAAAAAAAAAATCCCTAAGTCTCGCCGTCCACCTCTATTATTATTAAGTGAACGACTGATGGCATTATTAGTTCTTGCTAATGTCATGCTAGTGGTATTTGATTTCACTTATATCAAAATTCGTGATTGGTATCTCAAAGCAGATTTATACTTTGGGGAAAAATCGGAAACTCCTCAACAAAAATATCTGAAAAAAGTAGATTTTTTACAAGCAGAATTAAAAGCAAATAGTTTAGACTCACCAAAAATCGAAAATTTATTACAGGATTTACAGAGTAGCAGTATTTCAATATTTATTAATCGTCCTGTATTTCGAGTGATAAATGACCATGGAAGTTTAGCAAAAATTCAAAAAATTTTCACCAGTCATGTAGAAATAGAGGATTTTGCCCAAGCAGTAGAAAAATTTTGGCAGAAAGATTATTTACAAGCACAAGGTTGGCAAGGTCAGTTAAATTTTTTTAACTCAGAAATTCGACCTTTAATTTTATTATATGAACCCCAAGCAACATACGATATAATTAAGGGAATTGAACCATTTAGAGATTCGCAAAAGTATCTACAAACAGTCAATAAACTGAAGATAAAAATTAAACAGCAAGGTCTAGCAGGAGAAGAAATAGAATCTTTGCTTCAGGAATTACGGCAGAGCAGCACAGAATTAATTGATCAAGATTATTATTTTCAGATAGTTAACCAAATTACAGTTTTAGCTAAAATTAAATACCGGATAAAGCAACATATTTATAGTCAGATTCCAGATGCTAATCTCCAGTTAACTCCTACCCTCCAACTTTTACAATCATTGAACCTGCTGGAATATTTAGCACCAGAAGTTTTGTGGGCAGATAAGTCTTCTAAAGAAGCTTTTAATATTTTCTGGAGTAGGGAGTATCTAGAAATGTATGGATGGGAAAAAGAGTTAGAATTTTTTGAAGAAAATATTGAGTTTTTAATGCAGTCATTTTACTTTCGTAGCCTGAGTACGAATGGCGAGTTTGTTGATAGATTTTGGTTGGTCGATTTGCCTTGGCTGACAATATTTTGGATAGAGTTTCTGGGGCGAATTTTATTACTTAGTCGTCGGCCTAATGTAACTTTTTTTGACGCAATTAAACGGCGTTGGTATGATATTTTTTTACTGCAATCTTGGTTGCCTCTACTACGGATAATTACTGCCGTAATTCGTTTACACAAAGTTAAGTTGCCAAATATGGAGCAGTTAATCACTGGTATTCGGTTAAAGTTAATTGGTAGTTTTGGTAAGGAAATAACTGAAGTTGTGGTAGGTGGAGGTATTGACCAGCTTCAGAATAATATCAGCAAAGGTTCCCTCAGACGAGCTTTGTTTGAATCAAAAAAGAAGTCAAATCAAGTGGATATAGTTGAAAACGATTCTAGTAAAATTCTAGAAATTGTTAATCAAATGTTAGAAGTAATAGCCTGCAAAGTTCTGCCAGAAATTCATTCTGACTTAGAAGATTTTTTAAACTATCAAGTAGAAAAATCTATGCGGCAGTTATCTATATATAGACGTTTACAACGAATACCTTTTTTACGTCGTTTACCGAATAAAATTGCTCATAATTTAACGCTCCAAATATCAAATACAATTGCTACTGCACCACAAAAAGTCTATCAAACAGATATGCCACCTGATTCTGTAAGTATAAAACTCAGACAACAGTTAGTAGAACACTTTACTAGCAAGCTAGTATCAGAATTACAGTCAAAACAAACCGTTGAAGAAATAGAAATTTTAATGATTGATTGGTTAGAAGAAATAAAAATTAATTATGTCAAACCACCCAAAAAAGCTAATTTAAAATTACCGCAAGAAACTATCCCCAAAATCATGCCGAAAAAAGTAATTGAGCTAAAAGCTGAAAAGACAAGTAAAACCGATTAGAGTGGATAAAAGTTAATTTTTGTCCGCTCTAAAACTGAGTAAGGAAGGGAGAAGAGAAATCCCATAAATAAATTGTGTAGCGGCGCGTTTCGGTTGTAGGCGATATGAAAAATGTGGCGGTCTGGGGATTTTTTAACGACACTTTATCTGAAATCAGGTTATACCAATTTAAAAAAAGAATGTTACGAATAATCAGGTGACTTAAAAGATTTTCTGTCAGATATCTATTGTTACTAAGAAATAAAATAGGGCGTTGGTGAATGATTGTATGATTTTTAGTAGTCAGTAGTCAGTAGTCAGTAGTCAGTAGTCAGTAGTTAAAACAGCTTTTTTCCCTACTATTGGGACTTACACAAAATCAAGCCAGAAAATAAG
>JBARXI010000678.1:0-5232 GCA_049647275.1 Microcoleaceae cyanobacterium | reverse complement strand
GACACAACCAAATAGCTTGGCTAATTGATATTTTTGTCCCGTTGTTGGATAAATACGATACCTAAATCTAGCCTTCATAATTCCTATCTGAACTAACACTATGATAACATATTGATTGAAATAAAATTAACTAAAAAGTCGCCCTAGAAGGGCGAGGCTTTAAACCCAATTTTCTGGTAAATATTAGTTAACAAATTTTAGGATAGATAAAATAGCTAATTATATCATATCCGGTTGAACACGTATAAATAAATGGTAATAGATAACAGGGAACAGTGGGGGAAATAAGGTCAAGGAGAGGAGGGAGGAAAAAGTTTTTTGTTTTGCTTTCCGATGGAATGCTGCGCAAACGCAACATGTTTGGGCAGCATTCCGCACCGAAAACGCGGAGCGTTACGTCAGAATCATCGCTTCAGCACGCGCGGAGTGTTATGGCAGTATTAAGCGGACATAATATTACTACTGGAAAAAGATGTTAGTTTTTCTATAGTCATAATAGAGCGGGTTTTTGAAATTAGAAACCGGGCTAATTTTATAATTAATCGATCGTAGTTTGATGCCTACATCACCAGACCCGGTTTCCTGACTTTTGGCACAGAAGGTTAACTAATACCATTTCACGCTCATGCCGATTTCAGATAAAGCCTTAATCATTAAACTCCTGAAGTTGAAAAGTTGTCCGAAGCAAGGGGGATACTTAATAGTTAAACTCTCCCTTGTAGAATATTGATACTCCTGTAGGCGTTTGCCATAGCATTCCGTAAGGAAAGCCTTCGGTAAAGCTAGCAATCTCTCTATTATCAACAACCACCATCCCTTTTTGTGACATACTTAAAGTGAAATGGTATAAGTTATATTTGAAAAGCAACTACAGACTATCATTTGAATTTGGTGGCATTAACATATTTGCTTGTCCTCCTAATTGCTCACGACCATTATTAATAACCTTGAGCATATCAGTTAACTGCTGTTCAATACTATTGAGAACATGATCGGCATAGTCATCTGCACCATTCTGAATTTCATCACACTCCGCTATCGCTCTAGCTCTCATTTCCTCCAACTCTTGTTGAGCCTGATAACGAATTTGTTCAATTTCAGCAATAGTTGCTTGTTGAATCCCTTCACAATCAAGCTGAACTTGGTTTCGGAGTTGATCCGCTTCCACTTTTGCTTGCTGTACTAAGCCCATTTCATTTAAAATTTGGGATGCCCGTTGCTCTGCCGCCTCAATAATCTCTTCAGCATAAAGTTCAGCTTCTTGAAAAATTTCATCTTTATGACGAACAATCATTTCCGCTTCCTGAAAAGCAACTGGTAAATTCAGGCGTACTATATCTAACTGATCTAGTAACTTTTCTTCATCAATCAGGGTAAGTCCAACAATTGGAATTCTCGTACTATCAAGAATAATCTCCTCCAGTCGATTTAGTTCCCGCTGGATATCGACTCCAGGGGAGGCACTGGTAGGTTCACTCTCGGCACTTTGTCCACTTACTTCTGGTTCTATATTAGTTGAGTTTTGTCGTAACATTAATCTAACTGATTTAGTAACTGTTCTTTATCTATTAAAGTGCATCCTACAAAAGGAATTCTTGGACTAGCAAGAATTATCTCCTCCAATCGATTTAGTTCCCGCTGGATATCAACTCCAAGAGAGCCAAGGCATGAATTCACCTAGAAGGATTTCATCTCGACACCGAACCATCATTTCCGCTGCCTGAAAAGCAACTGGTAAATTCAGGCGTACTATATCTAAGCGATCTAGTAACTTTTCTTCATCAATCAGGGTAAGTCCCACAATCGGAATTCTCGTACTATCAAGAATAATCTCCTCCAGTCGATTTAGTTCCCGCTGGATATCGACTCCAGGGGAGGCACTGGTAGGTTCACCCTCGGCATTTTGTCCACTTATGTCTGGTTCTATATTGACTGAGTTTTGTCGTAACATTTATATATATCAATAGCAATGTGCTTGGGAACTAAATGATCTACAGATCCACCAAAAATGGCGATTTCTTTCACTACACTACTACTTAAAAAGCTATATTCGTTAGAGGTAGCCAAAAAAACCGTTTCTATCTCAGACAACAAGGTTTTATTTGTGTGGGCCATTTGAAGTTCTTTTTCAAAATCTGAAAGAACCCGCAGACCTCGAATCAGGACTTGAGCCTGTCGCATTTGTGCATAGTTTACCGCTAAACCATCAAAAGTGGCTACCTCCACATTAGGTAAATGTGCTGTCGAATGGCGAATTTGATTTAAACGTTGGTCTAGGGTAAATAAAGGGGTCTTACTGGGATTTCGCAGTACGGCCACAATCACATTTTCAAACAGTTTACAGCCTCGTTCTATAATATCTATGTGACCGAGGGTAATAGGGTCGAAACTGCCTGGATAGACTGCAATCACAATATAGGTATTTAGGAGTTACTGAAGTATTTTAGCAAGGTTTTTCACAGATTTAACTCAACTATAGCAATGTGAAATGATTCGTGAGAGAAATCGGCTACTTTAACGCAGGAGGCAGATGGCAGAAGGGAAGGGAGAAGGAGGAAGTTTTTAACAACTCCAGGAATTTTACAAATGATTTAGGATTGCTATATATCTGGATTAATCGCATTTTATTAGTGGGATAGGTTCAATAAAAAAGGGATCTAATTCTTCCATGTTTTTCTCCACTAACTCTTCTACTATTTTCTCACATCTCATTCCTGATTGCTATATTAAGAACTTCGGACGAGAATATATAAATTGACAAGTATGAATCAATAAAGGGCACTATTATTACTGCGACAAGCCTTGAATAATCCTACTGCTGAATTTAGAGATGGTCAGTGGAAAGCGATTGAAGCTATTACTGAAAATCAAAGCCGTCTTTTGGTTGTGCAACGGACTGGCTGGGGGAAAAGTTTTGTTTATTTTTTGGCTACTCGTTTACTTCGAGATGAAGGGAAGGGTATTACTTTGTTGATTTCTCCGCTTTTAGCATTAATGAGAAATCAAATTGCAGCAGCGGAAAGAATTGGAATTAGAGCTAAAACAATTAATTCTAGTAACTCGGAGGAATGGGAGGAAGTAGAGAATGATTTAATAGCGGGAAAGGTAGACATCTTATTAATTTCTCCTGAAAAATTAGCTAATGAAAAATTCAGAGAAAATATCTTAATTCCTGTTGCTAAAAATATTGGTTTATTTGTAGTTGATGAAGCTCACTGTATTTCTGACTGGGGCCATGATTTTCGTCCGGATTATCGACGTATTGTCAGAATTTTACAAGCTTTACCAGAAAATATTCCAGTGCTTGCTACTACTGCTACTGCTAATAACCGAGTTGTGGATGATATTCTTGTTCAACTAGGTTCAAAACTGAAAATATCTAGAGGTTCATTAACTAGAGATAGTCTCCTATTACAAAATATTTACTTACCCATTTCTGCCTCTCGTTTAGCATGGTTAGCAGAATATTTACCGAATATTCCTGGCAGTGGAATTATTTATACTTTAACTGTGAGAGATGCGGAAAGAGTTAGTAACTGGTTAAAGTCTCAGGGCATAAATGTAGAAGCTTATCATGGTAAGAAAAAAGAAATAAGAGAAGAATTAGAAGTTCAATTACTGAATAATGAAATTAAGGCATTAGTCGCAACTGTAGCTTTAGGAATGGGTTTTGATAAACCAGATTTAGGATTTGTGATTCATTATCAACGTCCTGGTTCAGTAATACACTACTATCAACAAGTAGGACGTGCTGGTCGAGCGTTCAACAATTAATAATCAACAATTAATAATTAACAATTACCTCTCCTTAAAAACGGATAGGATTGCCTAAAAGGAAAATTTTTCCTCTTTTCTTGGTCGATTGGATATGGCGAGGAAACCTCGCCATCCCACCCTACTGGAAGCTCCGCTTTACATGTCGCGCAGCGAAACGACCGCTTTTTTCCTTAAAAGGAGAGGCTTTAGACCGTAATTGTTTAATTTATAATTTATAATTAATACTGAATAATTAATAATTATTGGGTAAAACAGGCTTATGGTATTCTCCTGAGTGGTAAAGAAGATGAAGAAATTACTGATTCTTTTATTCGGACTGCCTTTCCTCCAGAAGCTCATACTCAATCAGTTTTAGCTGCATTAAATCAGGCAGATGATGGTCTTTCTCTTCCGATGTTAGAAGAATATTTGAATCTTCCATATAAACAAATAGAGAAAGTTTTAAAGCTACTTTCTGCCGAGACTCCATCACCAGTGAAAAAAATTGACTCAAAGTATTATGCTACTCCAATTAATTATCAGCCTGACAGAGACAAAATAGAAAAATTGACTGAAATACGTTATCAAGAGCAAGCTCGAATGTTAAATTATATGCAGAGTCATTTCAGTTATCAGTCAAACTCATCAATAAATCGAGGGGCTTGAAATCAGGAAAAAATTTTTGGCTCTCCACGGATAAATCCGGGGGCTTGTATCCAGTCTATTTTTTCGGTCAAGAATGCTTGATGCAGTTTCTCAGAAAAGAGTTAGACGATCCAAATCCAAATCCTTGTGGTAAATGTGCTATTTGCTTGGGAAAACCTATTTTCTCAGAGAATGTTTCCTCTGAATTTATTACTCAAGCTGAACAATTTTTACGACGTAGCGAACAAATTATTGAACCTCGGAAGAAGTGGCAAAAAAACGCTTTGTTAACTTATAAATTTAATAGCAATATTCCTCAAGACTTACGAGCAGAATTTGGGCGATCGCTTTCTCTTTGGAATGATGCTGGTTGGGGTAAAGTTGTGAAAAAAGGAAAGTATCAAGATGAGAATTTTAACGATAGTTTGGTTCAAGCAACATACGAGATGATTCAAAGTTGGCAACCTCAACCTTTTCCCACTTGGGTTACTTGTATCCCGTCTTTAAATCGTCCAGTGCTTGTTCCTAACTTTGCTCGACGCCTTGCTAATAAATTAGGTTTGCCGTTTGTTCCATGTATTAGAAAAATTCGTCAGACTTTACTACAAAAAGAAATGAGTAACAGTTATCAACAAGCTCATAATTTAGATGGTGCATTTAAAATTGATAATTGGGAAGGAATTAGTGGAAATGTGTTTTTAGTAGATGATGTTGTAGACTCACGATGGACTTTTACTATGGTTACAGCACTTTTACGAAATGCTGGTAGTGGTCAAGTTTTTCCATTGGCTTTAGCAATGAATTAATTTTGAATAAAGAACAAGGAAGACC
>JBARXI010000677.1:0-4419 GCA_049647275.1 Microcoleaceae cyanobacterium | reverse complement strand
TTATGAACATCCCTATCTTAACAAAAATAATCCTAGCACTTACCATCGGATTTGGGATGAATTTAACCATCCATAATCCGGCAAATGCCAGACCTTAATCTAGGTTACACAGAAAAAATTAAATCTTGTTTCCTATCTTTTTGATTAGTATCTCTTACTTCCTGTTCTTGATTTTGTCAAAACTACAGCCAAGTCAAATAGCAAACTTTACCAGCCTGATAATTTCCTAATTTATTCCTTCTGTCTGCTTGACAACCTGCAATAGCAATATCAAAGTATTTTGGAGTTTTTTTATTTATGAACATCCCTATCTTAACAAAAATAATCCTAGCACTTACCATCGGATTTGGGATGAATTTAACCATTCATAATCCGGCAAATGCCAGACCTAAATCTAGGTTACTTTGTGAAATAAAATCAGAATTATGCCAAACACAGGAAGAGAAAACAATAGAAAATTGTGACAAAGAACATCTATCTTCCTGTGGTAAAACCCAACCTCTAGTTGAAGAAGTTAAACCTGTAATTCGGCTTAATAAATTTTATTGTGACCGAGGTAAAAATGGTATTCCAACTACTTTTGTCAAAACACCACAAGGCACTTATCCAGTAATTCGTTGGGTTTCTAATTATTTCTTATCGGCTGGATATAGCCCCATGACTCGTTGTCGCCAAGTATCAGATAAATTTCAATTTTTCTATGACGACGGCAGACTAGATTACATTACGACTGGGATGATTAATCGTCAACCTGTGGTCTGTGTTTCTAGTCAAAATGGTGGCCCTTGCCAAGGGGTGTTATTTACTCTCAGGCCCGAGCAAAGCGCTAGCCAAACAATTCAAAAATTATTTGATATCCGTGTCGGGGCTGCTACAGGACCGCTATATGAAAGTGGTTCCCGTTTCTACTTAAACTTTAATGATTATTTAGAAAGTCTCGCTAAAAAGGGAGATAGGCGTTTTCCCAACACTTCTCAAACTTCGGGTTTTACTGGTTGGTAGGAGCAATATAGCAATTCCCAAAAAGCGTGAGGTACAAAAGTCTAGGTTTTAGAAAACAGCTCTCTTATGGGAATAGGGAAGAAAAAGACAACTCACACCCGCGCCTGAGAAAGGCTATATATGGCATTCCTGAATCAGTTGTGAGAAATTTAAGAGTGCAAAGTTTTAGGTGTGCGCTGTCCATTACCATAACAATTCACTACTTACTACTTAAATAGGATTGCTAAGTAGGTAGACAAATTTATTTATATCAGGACTTACTACGCAAGTTACAGCAGATTCGGTGGTTAATGACCTGCAAGGAACGGGGTGAATCTGTTTCACCTGTTGCCTACTCCAACACTCCCCACACCTCCAACACTCCCCACACCTCCAACACCTCCAACACCTCCCACACCTCCCACTCCCTAAAACCATAAATATATGTACTTCATAAAGCTGGAAACTGCTGTATATTTTTCTCCCTACTCCCTACTCCCAAAAGTACATAATTAATTTTGTCCAACCACTTATATTCGGTGAATTTACAATCACTAACATTAACAGCTTGTATTAGCAGTGGATTATTTTATTTACCCATCCAGGCAAGTTCAAAAAAATTTTCTGCAGCCAATAATTCACATACTCAAATACAAACCCAATATTGTGCTGACTGTAATAACTTTTGTACGATTGAACAGCTAAAAAGCCTGGCTAAATCAATTACAGTCAAAGTCATTTCTGGAAATGGGTGGGGGTCGGGAGTTATTCTCAAACGGCAAGGGCAAGTTTATACAGTTGTTACTAATCAACACGTTTTGGATACTGGCAAATCTTATCTAATTCAAACTCCGGATGGTCATTTTTACAATGCCAATCAAATTAAAACGGATAACTTTCAAGAAAATGATTTAGCTTTACTCCAATTTCACAGCCCTGACCCAAACTATGTACTAGCATCTCTAGCTGCTTCTGCCTCCCTCTCTCCAGGAGATAAAATTTTTACTGCCGGGTTTCCTGCCATAACAGAGAGATGGAGAAACGAAGAAACTCAGGACAAAACAGATGTAAATCAACAAAATTATCCCACTGATACACAACTTTTATTTACCAGGGGAAGGCTATCAATTTTATCCGAGCGCCCCTTAGAAAAGGGTTATCAAATTGGGTATAGCAATGTTGTGAAAAAGGGTATGAGTGGGGGGCCTTTACTTAATATTCACGGGCAAGTAGTTGGTATTAATGGAATGCACGCTTATCCTTTATGGGGTAATCCTTATGTATATCGGGATGGCTCCCAGCCAAGTTTTAGTTTACGACAACAAATGAGTCGTTTAGCATTTGCTATTCCAACTGAAACTCTAGCAAAATTAGCTCCAAAATTTGCATCTATACCACCGATAAAAGTTGATAAATCTGCTAGTAGTAAATCTTATAATCATTTCCTTTTTCCTGATTTTATTGATGTGCTGGCTTGGAAATTTTCTCTACCTGTTTTGCCGCCTTCATGTGTCAGTCAAAGGTTAGGCAAAAATGAAACTTTTTAAGGGAAAGCAAGTTTGAGGAAAGGGTGGTCTGTGGATAAATTAATCTTGGTTTATATTTTGTTCGGTTGAACAGTTATAAATAATTAGGAATGAAACTTTTTAGGGGGAAGGAAGTTTGAGGAAAGGGTTGTCTGCGGATAAATTAATCTTGGTTTATATTATGTTCGGTTGAACAGTTATAAATAATTAGGAATGAAACTTTTTAGGGGGAAGCAAGTTTGAGAAAAGGGTTGTCTGCGGATAAATTAATCTTGGTTTAAATAGGTAGGCATGAAAAAAACTAAGTATCTAACTAACAAAAAGTAAAGTATCTCTGAAGCCTTTTCCCTTCTGCCTCCTGCTCTATGCCTCCTGCCTTACTCTAACGATAAATTTTAACCCTTACCTACTTATATTATGTTCGATTGAACAGTTATAAATAATTAGGCAGGAAGAAAGAGGAGGGATAAAGGAGAAAATAAATATTGAAAAAATGGGAAAGAAGTAAGATGCCAACGCCAAAAGGAATTATCACGTTATTATTCGAGCTTGGTATTATAGCAATTCCCAAAAAGCGTGAGGTACAAAATTTTAGGTTTGAGGGAACACCGGAGCTGGGAACAGGGAACAGGGAATAAAAAGACAAAAAGATAACTGTACCTCACGACCTTGGGAAACGCTATATACCCATTTTCTCAAAGAATATTACACAACTGTTTTGATAGGAAACACAGAGGGTGCATCTCATCTTACAAGTATATGTTTTTAAAAAACTTAGAAAATCATCAGGTTTTTACCACTTCAGACATTAGACTAAGATAACGAAAAACTAGACTTTTTAGTCAGTTAAGAGAAGTTATATTAGGGTTTGCTGAAAAAAGCAAAGTGTGGGGAGGGTGGGGAGTGTGGTTCGTGTGGTTCGTGTGGGAAGACAGAGAAAGTAGGAGGAATAATTGTTCTTTAATTTTTCTGCCCCCCTCACCCCAAAATTCTCACTTTTTGGGGGTAAATGAATTGAAACAGGCGCACTTTTTTCGATTCTCAAAAGGCCAAAACCTTTATGTACCAGTGCTTTTGCTGACGCAAAGCTGCCGCTAAGAAATTAGATCGGTAAGCCCTATATTAGTAAGCAATATAAAAAACATACCCCTGTAAGGTGCATCTCAGTGGGTACAAAAACACGCTCTATCCAAGGCTGAAACTTTAATTATCTCGTTACCTGAGTTATCAATTTACAAATATGAGATGCACCTAACAGAGATTTGTCGCAAATATTTATTCAAATGGTATTAAACAGCCCCTTTACACAAATTAAAAATACTACTCATAGCCTAAATATTCAGCTATTAGCAGTTAGCAATAAAAATGAAAGACAATTTGATAAGTCAGTCTATAAAATTCTTTCTTGGGAAATGTGGAGGTTATCTGGTAGATAGTGTCCGGTTAGCTGATGTGCTTTTATAGCAGTACGTTCAAAGGTTAGGACAATAAATTTGGGTTGTTTGCTCCGCATTCCGGCAGGAAAAGGCAACAGCCCCGGAAGGCAACAGAGGAATGTCAAACACCTTAATGCGTAGCGCTATACCTATACTTTTAATTCTTCCTCGGTCTCTTAGTACTGATTGAGACTCTCTCGGCCATCAGCTAATGGCTATTGCTGCCTAAGTAATAAAACCACCGACATCCCCAAACTGAAATTTAACTAAGCAAAAACTTCTATTGCTACATAAGCAATAAAACCACCGACATCCCCAAACTGAAATTTAACTAAGCAAAAACTTCTATTGCTACATAAGCAATAAAACCACCGATGCCCCAAACTGAAATTTAACTAAGCAAAAACTTCTATTGCTACATAAGCAATAAAACCACCGATGCCCCAAACTGAAATTTAACTAAGCAAAAACTTCTA
>JBARXI010000676.1:0-3722 GCA_049647275.1 Microcoleaceae cyanobacterium | reverse complement strand
ACTCACAATGTAATGGTGACGTTCGCTGCTCAAAATCAAGTCTCCAATGCTTCAGAAGCTGTTAGTTTTAGCCAAACCTATCGAGTACCAGAGGGACAAACCGCTCCGGTGAAAGGTTGGCCAATTTTTCTAGGATTAAATGTCGGAAGTCGGGGTGTAGCACTTGAAGGTTCAACTATAAATGTCAAGAATGAAGACGATGAAGCTGTTTTAAAAACACTTGAATCTTCAACCTTTAAAACTGGACTGAATCTACTAACAACAGCTCAACCTGCTATTGCACCTTTCACAGAAATGACATTAGGGGTAGTCAAGGCTTTAGCCGAACGCACTCGAAATGTCCCGGTACAAAAATTTTATCTGGGTTTGGACTTTAACGAAACAGCCCCAATGGGATTTCGGTTGCGGGAAGGAAACTATATTGCAGTGCAAGTTCCTGATGAAACGATAATTCAGTGGGATGGTAGATGGATTTACGATCGCCATTTAGGGACGATTGTTCATAAAGCAGATGGTTCACCCCTGGAATACAATTATCTGGTTTTTCGGGTTAGTCGTTATCAAGATTAGGTAATGACAAATCATTACTCTATAAATTAAGGAGGAAATAAAATGTCTGAAGAATTTTCTCATGGTTATGCTTTACTGATTGGTGTGGGAGAATCTGCATATCCACGTTTATCCTTACCTGTCACAGTAAAAGATACTCAAGCTATTTATGCTGCGCTGATTGACCCTGAATTATGTGCTTATTCAGAAAATAAAATTCGAGTTCTGAATAACAAGGAAGCAACACGGGAAAATATTGTAGAGGGGTTGAAATGGTTACAGGAATCAGCAAATACTGATAAGGAAGCCACAATATTTGTATATTATTCAGGACATGGTTGGTTAAATGAAGCCGAGAATAGTTATTATTTATTGCAACACGATATTAAAGTTAGAAAAATGCCTGCTTCTGCATTATCGGCGGAAGTTTTCACAGAAGCACTGCGACAAATTCCAGCAGAACGTTTATTAGTTGTCATTGATAGTTGTCATGCTGCGGGAATGGCAACTTCCAAAGACCCAGAAGAGATTATCCGTGAAGTTGAGAAGGCAGATGCAGAGCTTTTCGATGAGTTCGATGATTTCAAGCGTGTCTCTCCTTCCAAGGGATTAGTTGAGCAATTGAAACAAGGAAAAGGACGAGTTGTGTTTACGTCTTCCAGAGGAGAGGAGAAGTCTTGGATAAATCCAGACGGGTTGTATAGTATCTACACCAATCATTTTTTAGAAGCTTTACAGGGTGCTGCTAATAAATCTGGTGATACAGAAGTGAAGGTTTCTCATCTGATGGAGCACCTGAGCAATGCTGTTCCTGAAAGTGTAAGAAAGCTTTACAAAGAAGGGCAAACTCCTAATTTTGATATGAAAACAGAAAACTTTGTAATTGCAAAACTTAAGGGTGGAAAAGGTTTTAAAGGATGGGTTGAGGAACAACCAAAAGCTGAGGAGAAGATTGTTGAAATTAGTCAGATTATTAAGCAGTATGGAAAATATTCGACTTATGTTGAAAAAATGAAAAATTCTCATATAGGTGATACAAATTATTACGGTAGTAAACCTAAGAAATAGGAAAAGTCTAAATTTCCGACAGTATTGAGGATATCAATGCCATTCCCAACTGAATTGTAGATTAGAAATCAATGCTCTGCACCAAGTTTTTAGTGCCGATAATAACTAGATATCTCCGAAAAAAATATAGACTTTTTTTCGAGAGTAGGCAACAGGCAACAGGAAATAGTTGTTGAGGAAAAAGGTACGAAAAATGATTGTATGAGTGACTTTAACTTCTCTTGCAGAGGTTAAATAAAGGGTAAGTTTATTTTCTGGATATGCCTACTGAAAAATCTTTAGCTGAGAAATATAACATTGTTATGAGAAATTCTGAAAATTCTAATAATATTAATGCTATTGTCGAGCAAATTAAGGAACTAATTGAATCTGGAGACTTAAAAGATTCAGAGATTGAAGGTTTGCGTTATGCCTTGGGGAAGATTAGTGGTCAAACTATTCAGTTGGGCAAATATAATGTCTTAATTGATGACGCAAATAATCTTCATATCGGCGATCAAATTTACTACTCCTGGGATAACGAAGCTCTTAAGGCTCTATCTAACATGATTAGATTTGGTAAAAATGTTTCTGATGATGAATCTATTATCAAATCTCAAATCAGAGAAAAACAAGCCTCTTACCAAAATCAAATAGGAACGATTAATTATCAAAAAGAGAATAGAGTAAGTCAATTAGAGAGTAGATATCAAAGTGACTTGATGAGGATAGATGCTGACTATCAAGATAATTTAAGAAGAATAGAAAATGAACATAAAAATTATCTAAATCGAGCAATAGATCGACAGATTTTAGATTTGGAAGGACGGGTAAGTCGATTAAACGAGCGACTTAAAGAAATGGGCGACTCTCCTTCTCCCATTCCAGGTGTAGGGCTGACACCAGCCGATCTAAGTTGGATGGAAACAGAACGTAGATATTGGAGAAATTTAGAAGCGTTACAGAATGACCTTGAATATTTGAGAGGAGGAAGATATGGATATGAAGAAGTTAGACATAAATTGTCAGGTACTACAAATTTAGATGATTTTGACAGTCAAAAAACAAAACTTCTAAAAGATTTAGAGGATAACAAACGAAGACTAGGTTCAAATTTAGGATCGGATATATCACAAGTAACAAGCAATGCAAACCTTGAAATTACAAGAATAGAAAAAGAGAGAAGAGAAGAAACTTATAGATTTATAATTCAATTTTATCTAAGTCAAGAAGGATATCCTTTAAGCGAAAATTCTCTTGGTAAATTAAAACAATTCCAACTAGAACTAAAAATCCAAAAACAGGAGATTGAGAACATTGAAAAATCTGAATTTAAGCCGTTTTACGACCAGAATATGCGCAAATATAAGGAAGAATTTAAACAGATAATACAACGAGAAGGATATCCTTTAAGTGAAACAACTCGTCATCAACTAAAACAAAGGGGAAGATTATTAGGTTTGAACTCTAAAGATTTAGATGCTACTGAGAAATTAATTATCAAGCCGTTTTACGACGAGAATATGCGCAAATATCGGGAAGAATTTATCGATTTAATGAATGAAAAAGTTAGTACATTAACTCAACAATCTCTTACTGAATTGAGAAAAAAGCAAAATAACTTAGGTCTAAAAAGTGAAGATGTTCAAAATACTGAGCAGTCAGTAATCAAGCAATTTTATCAAATAAATCTGGATAAGTATAAAAAAGAATTCCAACAGAAAATTAAGCAAGAAGGATATCCTTTAAGTGAAACAACTCATTATCAACAAAAACAAAGGGGAAGATTATTAGGTTTGAACTCTAAAGATTTAGATGCTACTGAGAAATTAATTATCAAGCCGTTTTACGACGAGAATATGCGCAAATATCGGGAAGAATTTATAGATTTAATGAATGAAAAAGTTAGTGCATTAACTCAAGAATCTCTTGCTGAACTGAGAAAAAAGCAAGATACTTTAGGTCTAAAAAGTGAAGATGTGCAAAATACTGAGCAGTTAGTAATCAAGCAATTTTATCAAACAAGTCTGGATAAGTATCAAAAAGAATTCCAACAGAAAATAAACCAAGAAGGATATCCCCTAAACAATGAAACTATTATTCGACTGAAACAAAGGCAAGAATTG
>JBARXI010000675.1:0-10234 GCA_049647275.1 Microcoleaceae cyanobacterium | reverse complement strand
AAATTTATTTCAACAGTCGCCTTTTGAGAAATTATCTGTCGGAGATTTTCTAAATTTTCAATCGGGCAAATTAAATCATAAATATTCAGGTCTTTACCTATATATTGGCTCTGGGGTAAAGCATGATGATTTATGGCATCAGAAATTTCAAAGTAATTTTCTAAATTTTCGACAAAATAGTTAATGTCTGGCTCACATTTTAAACCAGCATTTTTAGCTTTTCCCTTAACGGCTTTTAACCACAAGCTTTTATGATGTAATACAAGATTTTTATAACATGACAAAAATCTTTTTATCGGGTCACGAATGATTGTAAATTTGAAATAATTATCTAAATTTTGGAGATTCTGACAGACATTAGTGTGGGGATACCAAAACTGATGAATTTTTTCTATCGGTTCTAAATATTCTTGGTGAAATTTTAAGGGGTAAAAAATATATTTAAGGGTGGTACTGGCACATTTAGGAATTGGTAAATAAGCTAATCCTAATTGTTCAAATTTTAAGACCCGAAATACTTGTAATTTTAAGGCTCGATAAATTATTGGTGGTTGATTAGGGTCGATTTTTATTGCTTGACGATAATTATTTAAGGCAGCCTCAGTTTTGCCATTTTCAGCAAAGATATTTCCTAATTTTAGATAAACACTGGCATTTTCTGGAAATCTATCTATTGTTGCTTTTAAAACAGCGATCGCTTTCTCTACCTGATTTATCTCTACCAAAAATTGACTCAAATTTTTATAAACTTGTAGTGGTTGGTCAGGCTCAATTTCAATAGCTTTCTGAAAATTATCAGCAGCAAGTTCTAAATTTGTTTGTTTAGCAGCTTCTCGCCCCTCTTTTAAATAAACTTCAGCATCTAACTCTTGTAAATTTGGCTGAATATCACCAGCAATAATTCCTAACTGAAGTAAATTAAAATTATAGGGTTTAATACCATGCAAATATAAAATTTTTGCTACCAATACATCTTCATATAATTCCCCACGGAAACAACCAGGATATTTCATCGTATATTCAAACAAAACCGCCAGACTTTTTCGAGATAAAAAATATCCACTTCCACCATCACACCATCTCGCCACAAATGGTAAATCATAAGGAGTTTTATCAACAGATTTAGATTCACATTTGTTAAAATGCCAAGACCGACCGATAGAATATCCTCTTGTATTACCTAGATAATCATGGATAGATTCTGTTTCTAACCAATCTATCAATTCTAAAAATCTGGGCATATCTTTAATCCAGGTATCATCATCTAACTTCAACACTCCCTGAAAATCAAAACAACAATCTAGACATTTTAATGCTTGGAAAACTTTTACGGGTAAAGATTCATAATTATCGGGAGATTTGACATATAAAATATCTCCTTCATTTTTCCACTCAGAAGTTAATTCTGCCTCGCCAATGACAAAACAGTAGGGCAGATTAATTTTTTGATATAGTTTTTCTCTCAATATTTTGATTTTATCGATATTTTTTTTGCAGGAAATAATCAGAATAGCTATTTTTTTGTTGGAGGAATTAAACAGAGTTGTGCTGAGATAATTATGTTGTTGCTGTAGGCTACTTTTTAGTAGAGATAAGCAAAACTGATTTTCTGGATTTAAAGAGAAGCTGTTTTTGAAATATGAGATTGCCTGGTTATATTTCTGAGCAGTTTGATAGTAAAGACCTAAATACAGAGAAATAATTGATAAAGTAATATGTTGAGGTTCAAATATTGTTTGATGTTCGTGTACAAAATCAATTAACTCTGTGACAAAATCATCTCTGTGATTAGCTAAAGCAGACCGAGTAATACTCAAAATAGATAAAATATAAATTAACTGATTATAGTAAACATTTGCCGATACATTTTTCAGAGTCAAATTTTGATAAGCTCCTATATTAATCTGATAAATATTCCAAGCTGACTGTAAACTTCCCTTCTCCGCTAGTTGACAAACCTCAATAATTTCATCAACCATGGGATTTTGATTAAAAATATATCTTTCTGAGATAAATTCATCCAAAATTTCATTTATTTTCTCTAAATCACCAATAATCAAAAAACACCGACAAAGCTGAGAATATGCAGGCAAAAATTTTCCTAATTCACTAGCTTTTTCATAATTATCAATTGCTGCTTGATACTTCCCCAGGCGAAAAGATAAATTACCTAAACCCAGATAACCTTCACCAGAATATTCAGAAACTTTCTGCAAAATAGCTTCTGCTTCTGGAAACTTTTCCAATTTTATTAAAATGTCACTGCGATGAATATAAGCAGGAATATATTGGGGAAACCTTTCAATTACTGCCTGCCATTTTTTTAATCCTAACTCCCACTTTTGTTCCTTTGCCAATATCCGAGCTAAACCACATAAACCATCAGGTTGAAGCGGAAATTTTTCTAAAATATCATTAAATACAACCTCTGCTTCTTCAAATTCACCAAACTCAATCAACACATTTCCTTTACCAACATAAAAAGGTATATTTTCCGGAAACTTATTTATTGCTGTTTCCCATCTTTCCAAAGCAATACTCCATTTTTGTTGTTGTTGAGCAACCTTAGCTAAACTTGCCCATACTTGAGATTCTTGAGGAAATTGTTGAACTAATTGGCTAAATAATTTTCTAGCCTCTTCAAATCTTCCTAATTCAACTAATCCCTTACCTTTACCTAAATGAGCAGGTAAACATTTTGCATCTAATTCCAAAGCTTTTTGATAATTCCGAAAAGCAGCCTCAAAATTATTCAAATAATTTACATAAAAATTGCCCAAACCAACATAAGCATTAGGATTATACTGATTAGCACTAATAGCAGTTTCGTAAATTTCTAAAGCAGCCTGAATATCACCAAGACTAGCTTGAGCCAAAGCCAAATTATTATAACCTATAATATTTTCCGGCTGTAATTGAATTGCTTTTTCATAAACAGTAACTGCCGCAGATAATTTGCCAATTTGCTTAAAAATCTCCCCCAACTTTATATGTAACCAATAATCTTGCCGAGCAACCTTTAATCCATCTTGATAAAAAGCGATCGCCTGTTCAAAATTACCTTGTTCTTTACAAGCATCCCCTAACCCAATATACAGCCAAGAATTATCCGGACTCAACTCCATTGCTTGCCGATAATAACGAATAGCTTCACTAAACTTTCCTTGCTCTCTTAAAACACTTCCCAACCTAATATACAACCAAATAGTTTTAGGATTAAACTCCATCGCCTTTTGATAATAATGAATAGCTTCATTTACTTGTTTATTTTCCCGAAAAGTATCCGCAATTAACCCATAAATCCAATCAGTTTTCGGCGCATATTCAAGAGCTAGATTATAGCAATCAATCGCTGCTTGAAACCGACCCATTTTTCTCAGAATATCTCCTAAAATCTGATAATTGTTTAATTTTTTAGGATAAATTTCAATAATTTTTTGATAACATTCAACCAAACCTTCCCATGGTTCTAAACACTCAGGATTAACATCTACAGCAGCCTGAAAATTAACAATTGCCTCCTCAAAATCTCCTTCTTTCTTCAGTTGATTAGCAACTTTGATTAAACTGACAATTTTCTCTTGATCTGACATCATATCAACCTTACCTCTAGTCCTATTTTTATTATGTTTAAAAGTCAATAAATCCAAAAATTTAATTTTAACCAACCCTCATTAAACCTTGATAGTTTATATACTAATCCTAAATCGGTTGTGAAAAATTTAGGTGTATTTATTTGCGGATTCTAGCCACCACCAAAAACTACCAAAAATTTACGACTTCAATAGAATTGCTATAGCTACCAATTTTAAGTTATGAATTAAGATTAGTCAGTGGTGTAGAGTGTATTGCCACCCACCTACAAACTACTAACTGTTAATTAGAGACAATTAATCTTTCAATAGAATTGCTATATAGCATTTCTGGCTCTTGGTGAGATACACAAGTTTTAGATTTTTGGCAACAGGCAATAGGTAATAAGGAATAGAAAAAATACTGTACTTCATAAAGGATGAGAACCGCTATAGCTACCAATTTCAAGTTATTAATTAAGATGAGTCAGTGGTGTAGAGTGTATTGCCACCCACCTACAAACTACTAACTGTTAATTAGAGACAATCTATGTAATAAGTAGTCAGACATAAATAAATCTACTTATTCGTACAATCAAGAATCACAAAAAACTAGTTTCTATGAACCACTGAAAATCTGGCGATCGTTTCAGAATAAATCCGGTTTTTCCCGACTTTATATTTACCTTATAAATGCTCTATTACTAATCCAGAGCTATTTCATTCTAAACTGTGCCATATTATGTATTTACGAAAAGATGTTATTTATAGCTTTAGACAATTTATCTTTCCCTATCTGAAAGTAAGTAAATTCATTGCTAAAATCTAGAATGAAATGACCCTGATTACTTGTAGAAAAAACAATTATTTGCCCTTTGGTCTCATCTTTAACTTTGGTTGAGAAAAAAAATTGACATATATCAAACTTTCTGATATGTAAAAACTCAGCCCAATCCTGAAACTGGACCATTAAAACCCTTTTCACAACAAATTTAACTAAAACCGCAAAAAATACATTCAAATCAAACAACCAATTGCCCAACTCGTGATTAAGATATATTGGAAGACCAAAGACAAATAAAATAACGAATGACCTCAACCCTAATCCAACCAACCCTCCAACACCTCAACGCCCCCACCACCCGCCAACTACCAAACGGACTCACCATCATCGCCGAATACCTACCCGTTGAAGCCATCAACCTCAGCATTTGGCTCAACGTCGGCTCCGCCATAGAATCCGAACCCATCAACGGCATGGCCCATTTTCTCGAACATATAATTTTCAAAGGCACCCCCAAACTCCCCAGTGGCGAATTTGAACGTTTAGTAGAACAACAAGGTGCGGTTATCAATGCCGCCACCAGCCAAGACTACACCAACTTTTACATCACCACCGCTCCCAAAGACTTTGCCAAATTAGCACCCTTGCAGTGGGAAGTGCTCCTAAACCCCAGCATTGCCGATGAAGCTTTTGAACGAGAGCGGTCTGTAGTGCTCGAAGAAATTCGGCGCTCCGAAGACAACCCCAACCGTCGCTGTTATCGCCGAGCTATTGAAACCGTCTTTGAAAAATTACCCTATCGTCGTCCTGTATTAGGTCCTGCTGAAGTAGTTTCTCAACTTCTCCCCCAACAAATGCGTGACTTTCACCGGACTTGGTATCAACCTACTTCTATGACAGCTACAGTAGTGGGAAATTTACCAGCAGAAGAATTAATTGATATTGTCACAGAGTCATTTACAGAAGCCTACGAAAGTCAAAACACTCCAGAAATATTCCCACTTCCACCGAGTATATCGAACCTAAAACCAGAATCACCTTTTACAGAAATAGTTCGCCATGAAGTGGTTGATGAAACTCTGCAGCAAGCAAGATTAATCATGGTTTGGCGAGTACCTGGGTTAAATTATTTACATGAAACCTATGCCTTGGATGTGTTGGCGACTATTTTAAGTCAGGGGAAAATATCTCGTCTGGTGCGTGACTTACGGGAAGAAAGAGGTTTGGTTTTTTCTATTGGTGTGAGTAATATGAGTTATCGTTATCAAGGGGTTTTCTATATTTCTGCCAGACTGCCAGAGGAAAATTTAGCTGAAGTCGAAGCAGCGATCGCCAACCACATTTGTATTATCCAAGCCGAGTCAGTAACAGAAACAGAAATTCAACGTATTCGGACATTGGTGGCGAATAGGTTTGTTTTTGCGAATGAGACACCGAGCGATCGAGCAAATTTATATGGTTACTATCAGTCAATAGTGGGAGACTTAGCACCAGCACTCAATTATCCTCAACATATTCAAGCACTTGACTCATCAGATATTCAACAGGCAGCATCAAAATATTTGTCTGTTGATGCTTATGGAGTAATAGTGTTTCGCCCTAAGCAAGTGTAAAAAGTAGAGTAGAGTAGGGTGCGTTAGGCCGCCGTAACGCACCGAGCAGTCAAACGATAATAATAATTATGGTTAATAAACTCCATTGAAGATTTTCGCCGTAACAGACCGAGCAGTCAAACGATAATAATAATTATGGTTAATAAACTCAATGGAAAATTTTCGCCGTAACAGACCGAGTGACTATCGTGTTAATCTACAAAATTGAGACTATTTTGAGTAAAGCATTATTAGACCACTCCGAGACTTCCTGGATACACTTTCCCATCTAGCTTCATCAAAACTTCATAATCTCTATTGGCATAGCTATACACCTCAAATCCTTATCTCATAATTAATTCCACTGATTTTAACCACTAAAAACACCCTCAGCAAAAGTAAAGATTCTGTAAAGTAGAGCCAGAAAGGGTTGCAGAAATTTCGGGGGGGTAGATTAATGTTGTAGACAAGAAAAATAAATTTTACCAGGGAATTGAATTATGTTTAAAAAGCTTTCAATTGTTAAACAACTACCAATCGCTACAGCAACAGTAGGGTTAATGACTGTAGGAGCTACTTTCGCTCATACCCACACTGCTAATGCTATTTATTTAAACAACTCAAACATTACTGTTGAAGTTGGACCAGGCACATCTCCTGGCTCATTCAATAACACATTTAGTAATGGTAATACAATTGATAAGGTGATTGACGCACCATATGCTGATGCAACAGAAGTTCACAATCAAACATCTCACATTTGGTTTACAGCAGATGAAGTAGGCGGTGGTTTGGAACTCTTGTTTGACTTTGGTCAAAAATATGACTTAACAACATTGCACTTTTGGAATTATGATGAGGAAATTTTTGATGTAGATAACATCGATTTCACTTTTTTCAACGAGGATAATATTCAAGTAGGACAGTTGTCTGTTACTCCTGCACTGGGTACTGCTCCTCGTGTTACAGCAGAGGATATTTCTTTAGATGCACCATTGAATGTTCAATTTATTACTGCATTTTTATCTGGAACCAATAGACAAGTTGATTTTCAAAATCTTGGGTTCACCGGACAAGTATCTAATCCATCAGTACCTGAACCAACATCAGTACCTGAAGCAACTTCAATTATTAGTTTAATAGTTATTGGTGGTATCTGTGCTACATCGCAACGTAAGTCTAAATGAACCCATGCTTGATCCGGAACTTTCTATTTCAGCATCTACAGGACTACTCAAAAGAAGTCTAATTTCTTGCCAACCTACCTTACTTTATTAGGACTTCGCAGTACAACACATTGTCGTCATTGCGACCGACAGGACAGATACTCATTTGATATAGAAACTTCCCATGCTGTACCTCCTACCTCCGTACCTGAACCTGCTTCTATACTAGGCTTACTAACTTTAGGTGCTTTAGGTGCTACTTCCCTCAAACGTAAACAAAAAGAAGAAGCGTAGATTCACAGGTCTAATTTCTGGCAAACCTATGTCAGATTTAAAACCTAACTTAAATTATATATTCAAATATTCGATTGTGAGGAGATGCGCCTAAAAACATTAAGGTGTGTCTCTTAATTTTTTTTCTGTAATATTATGTCCAGGGGTTTATAACGTTACCTTGTTATATCATGTCCGGATAATAGCGTGATAAAAAAACTTTCTCCTTTTCCTTCTCTTTATTCTTTTTTCTTCTTTCTTTCCTCCTGACTCCTCGAGGTCGCCAAACTTACGGCTCCCCTACCTGACTCCTGACTCCTCCGTAGTTTATTTATAAGTATTCAACCGGACATGATATTAATCTACAACATCAGTTGAAATTCCATCATATTGAGACTATTTTGAGTAAACCCTTGGTTGCCGCACTTATACCTGGAGTGCGATGCAAGTGATTTTTGAGCGAAAATTTCATCCGCAATTCATCCCGACTCCAAGACTTTGCTATGGAGCAGGATGAATTGCGGCGGAAGATTTAGTTTTGGGCTTCTTGGCCAGCTACAAACTCTCGCAGGCGAACCAAACCAAAAGTTTGACCCAAATTCAGAGGTAGCATTGATACTCCCTCCAAGCGAGACTGGTTAGAGTCGATAGAGGCGTTTCCACCTCTACCTCTCCTTCAAAACAGTGCGTGAGACTTTCACCTCACACGGCTCCTCAATAACTCCATCCAAGTCATGGATACGATTCAAAACGGGTTTGTCGTCATAGCTCTTGTGTAAAGAGTCATCTGAATACCGTCTTTGTGTCGTGGCAGTGTCTATGTAAAAGTTGTTAAGTTCTCGTAGCTATCTTTTCCACCGAGACTTTTTGCACCATCTGGCTAACTTTTACATTGTCTTCACTCTTGACTACTCCCCGGACTTAAGTCACGGGGATTCTAAGTTGATACTACGCAACAGGATAAATCCGTGTTGCTTCGTCTCTCCTTAGCTGACCAAAGATATATTCTTTGGGGACAAGTCAAAGTGCCCCTACACAGTCGGCTCAAGTTTAACCCTAAGCTTTCTGCTTACTTTTCTAGTAAAGAAAGCACTGGACTACTTTAGTTGTCTAGTCTAAACGACTCGCTTGTTTTCATCCCCCGGTTAAAACACGGGGGCCTTCAACGTCGCTTTGCTTGTAAAGTTCAGACCGCAGTGAGAACATTTACCCTTTTATTTCTTGATTAATTTGGCTACCCCATAGGGGATGCCTGGGTATTCGCCTCTACGCTTGCTCCAGTAATTCCACTCACCATTGTATGGACTAGCTTCACCTCTGACTTTAGTGTGTCTAATTATTGGTGTGTCTGAGTGCCTTGTTAGTTTTAATCCATCTTCGGTACTGAAACACCAATTTTGATTTCCTACTGTTCTCCAGTATTTATCTTTATTGATGTTGCCCTTACCTCTGCTTTTAGCCCATGCTCTTAACTTAATGTAAGTAAGGTGGTCTAATTCTGAAAATGTTTCCTTACTTATTGCCGTTGAATAATAGTTTGACCATCCTCTAATTATTGGGTTGAGCTGATTAATTAAAGCAGCTTGTGAGGCGGTCTTATGAGTATCTATTACCTCGGCTATTTTTCTTAAGTGAGCTTTGACTTGAGACTTTGAAGGTGTGATTAGTGTTTTAAAACCCAGATTAATTCCCATTGTGTTCGTTGCAGCTCGGTAGTCTCCTACTTTGTGTTGCTGTATGTGAAACCCTAGGAATTCAAACCCTACTTCTCCCTGGTATGTTTCAAGGGTATGGCTTAATCTTATCTTGCTGGATTTCAATTCCAAACCCATGTCTTTTAGCCACTCTTTAACTATTACTTGACAGTCTTCTATGACATTAATATCCTCGTGAATTATCACAAAATCATCGGCGTATCGGATTAAGCTTAACGCTTTACGGTTATCCCGTTTACGACCTTTTAAGGTATCTGCGTATTGCTTAATTCTTTCCTCCATACCATGCAAGGCAATGTTTACCAAAAGGGGTGATATTGTACCTCCCTGTGGCATACCTTCATTAGTCGGAAAAAAGACTTCCCAATCAATTACTCCCGCTTTGAGCCATTTTTTAATTTGTCGGCTCAAGGTAGGGTATGTGTTAACCTTTTTGAGCAGAGCTTTGTGGTTGATACCGTCGAAACATTTTGATATATCCACATCAAGTACATATTTGGCTTTTTGTTTGATGCTATTAAAAATTGCTTCAATAGCATCGTGACATGAGCTCCGGAAAAGACCATAACTGTTTGGCTCAAAGACAGCCTCCCATTCTGGCTCTAATGCTGATTTAACCAGCCATTGCAAGGCACGGTCATTTATTGTTGGTATTCCTAGAGGTCTTTTCTCATCACTGTTTGCCTTTGGAATCATTACCCGACCTGTAGGTTTTGATTCAGGAGTGATTCTCAGGTTATTTGCTAGAATCATACGTTTGTTTGGGGATAACTTGTTCATACCATCCACACCAGACATATTTTTTCCTTGATTATCCTGAGTGACTCTTCTTACCGCCAATACTCTTGCAGACCAAGACCTAATCAGGGTTTTCTGAAGCTTGCGTACTGCTTTGACATCGCCACGTTCACTCGCAGTAAATATTCGTTTTTGCAACTTAAACATTTTGACTTCGGCTTTACGCCAATCAATTTTGTTCCATTCCATCATCAACTTAGGTTGTGCTTTGTTAGAGTCGAGGGAAGGTATTACCCTTCGCCCCTCTCCTTCAGAACCGTACGTGCGACTTTCACCGCATACGGCTCCTAGATAATCTTAGGTTTTTGACCTTTTGCCCATGTGGATATAATCA
>JBARXI010000674.1:0-19619 GCA_049647275.1 Microcoleaceae cyanobacterium | reverse complement strand
CTAGTCTTTGGTACATTATTTTTTTGCTAATCCCTAATATCGTTAAAACTCAAAGAATAGGTAGTCTTGTCTAGATTATTCTCAATTTTTTTGCTGACTACTGACTACTAAACCTCATCAAAAAATTCGTTCGGCAAGTTCTAAATATGATTATGTCTGGTTGAATATTTAAAATTTGCTGGTTTTAAAAAACAGTAGTACCGATTAAAGTAGGGTGGGCAAAACTAACAGATAAACTCAATTAAAAATCCTGAAAGAATATTTTGCCCACCGAGAAGAGCTAGTCTTTGGTACATTATTTTTTTGCTAATTCCTAATATCGTTAAAACTCAAAGAATAGGTAGTCTTGTCTAGATTATTCTCAATTTTTTTGCTGACTACTGACTATTAAACCTCATCAAAAAATTCGTTCGGCAAGTTCTAAATATTATCATGTCTAGTTGAATATTTAAAATTTGCTGGTTTTAAAAAACAGAAAGCAGAAAACAGTATATTACTCACTCGAAGCAAAAAACCTATGGTTAATTAATTCTGATCGGAGAATGTTTACTACCCGATACTTTAGGTTGAGTAACTTTGACGAGATATACAAAATTTCATTTCGTAACAATAAATCTGGTTTGCTGACTAATCTCGCTCCACTTAAAAATCTCGCTGCCAAATTTTGATAGTTTGGTCTCGACCACTACTAATCAAGGTTTCTCCATCAGGACTAAAAGCAATAGAAGTTACACCTCTAGAATGTTGTTCGGAATTTTCAGGAAAGGTTGACAATGGTTTTCCAGTGACAGTCCATTCCTGAATTTTTCCATCACTACTACCACTTAGCAAGGTTTTACCATCAGGATTAAAAGCGAGACAAGTTACTGCTCTCCTCAAACTTAATTTCCAGAAATAACTTGATTTCGCTCGCTCGCCCCCAAACCCAACCGCTCGCCATTTATCTGAGGAGTAATAGCTGCTGGAGCTGTAATAGCACCCCACTGATTTACTAATTCCTGTAAAAATTTATCCTGCTCCGCTCTTGTCTCTTCCCAATAGGGGCTGCGGTTAATCATCGTAAACCAAACCAAACCCTCTTCGCGAGTCGGAATCACTCCAGCTAAAGCAATCACATCATTAAGAGTACCCGTCTTAACCATCGTACCTTTAGGAATATTGCGTCCTTGGTCTGCCAAAGTTCCCCGGTCATAACCAGAAACCGGAAATAAGTCAGATACAAACCACCTATAAGTTTGTAAAAACCTTTGAATAGCCATCAACATTCCAGTTACAGCTCTTGGGGAAAGCCGATTTTCCACTCCCAACCCAGAACCATTAATTAACTCAACTTCTGCTTGAGGCACTCCCGCAGCCCAGGCAGCTTTTCGTTGCACAACTTTTGCCCCACCCAAATTATTTGCCAATATCTCGGCCAAATCATTATTACTTTCCACATTCATAGTTTTAAGGATATAGATAAGTGGCAAAGACTTGTGCCGAATAATTGGAATTTTTGTTGTGACAGATTGTTGGGAAATCACAGAACCAGCGATCGCTACTTTTGGCTGAAGTGTTCCTGGTGGCATTCGGTTATAGACATTTCTCACATTAGCCGACCAAGTTGCCGAATTTATACCCTCTCGTAATAATTGGCCAGCAACTATTGGGTCTGAGCGATAGTTCATCGAGAAATCACCAACTATGACCAAATTACCTGTCACCTGATTAATTCCCAATTTTTGTAGAGTGTTGCCTAGGGCGATCGCTTCTTCCCAGACAAAATATGGGTCACTGCCACCAGTAATGACCAAATCTCCTCGCAATATTCCATTTGTAATTGGGCCGGTTGTACTAATTAAGGTTTCAAATTGATGCTGAGGCCCCCAAGTTTCCAGAGCTGCTAAAGATGTGGCGATTTTGGTCAAAGAAGCCCCTGGTATGGGAAATGTACCGTTTTTACTATATAAAGGTCTGAGTTCTGACTGAAGCCAGATACCTTGAGAATCGGCAGTTAGTAATCCCCGCTCTGCCAAGCCTTCCAAATATTCATCTACTTTTAAGGTCAATATTTGGTCAGAATTTTGAGGTGTAATTAATTGAGGTAGACCTGCTTGCCATTTTAGTATCGGTACAGTATTTTGCCCAATAGTTTCTATACCTGCCATTTCTAGCCAGAGAGATATGACTCCGTAACTGAACAATTCCCACATAAGTGATATACTCCTACACTGACGTTAGTTAACTTTTAGTGTAGGCTTATCCTTCCCTTTTGAGAGTTTGTGTTTTTGAGTGAGGCGATACCCAACCCCACTTGTTTTATTAATATGGCAGAGTTGCGATCGCCAGACATAAAGGTTTCACAATTAGAGCAAATATTTCATCTGTTACTTAATGTTTTAGGAACTCTATTTAAACAAATTGCACAATATTGAAATGTTCTTGCTGAATTAATTTCAACTATTTTATTACCAGTTTTCACAGTTAGCATTTCATTTAATAATCCTGCAATTTCAGCATCAGCAAATGATTTATTTCATCCAGATTTAGCAGAATAATCAATCGGCAAATAGTTGCTATTTTTCTTGAGCTGAGTCTAATGAAGTTTTGAGATATTTGCCATTTGCACATCTTCGACAAATATGAAATCTGCGTTATCTAATAATTACCCTAATCCCTTAAATTACTATTGTCTTCCTTGTCTAGCTTGATGATTTTTAGTTTGAACTTATTTATTTGGCTGTAATATACTTAATTTCTTTTCAGCTTGACGATAAAACTTGGGAAGTTTATAGAGTTTCTCAGGAAGCCTTATGAAATCTACAACTATTTTATTACCAGCTTTCACAGTCAGCATTTCATTTAATAATCCTGCTATTGCAGCATTAGCAAATAATTTATTTAATCCAGATTTAGTAGATTTATTATTGGGCAAATAGTTGCTATTTTTCTTGAGCTGAGTCTGATGAGGTTTTAAGATATTTACTATTTGCACATCTTCGACAAATATGACATCTACGTTATCTAATAATTACCCTAATTCCTTAAATTGCTATTGTCTTCCTTGTCTAGCTTGATGATTTTTAGTTTGAACTTATTTATTTGGCTGTAATGTACTTAATTTATCTTCAGCTTGACGATAAAACTTGAGAAGTTTATAGCGTTTCTCAGGAAGCCTGAGGTACAGTTGTCTTTTTTATTCTCTATTCCTTTTTTCCTGTTCCCTTTTTCCTGTTTCCTACAAACTATCATCTTGTACCTCCCGCTTTTTGGGAATTGTTATAATCATTGTTCTATCTGAACAGGCAACAAAATATTTGTCCGCCAGAATCAATACCAATATTATTATTATCAGTTGGCTTAATATCAGTAGTTTTAACATTTGGCAAATATTGTTATTGTCAAGTTAAAGTTATATACCAAGCTGGTAATACAATACCAAATTTAAACAATAACGCGCTTCCTTATCCACTTCCTATTGTCTTGTAATGTTTCTCTTAAGGGAATAGCAAAAAATAAATTAGCCAATTCTTGGACTCCTCCTACTTACTACTTCCTGCTCTCTTAAGTTCAGTAGTTCAGTGCAATGGATATTATTTTACTAGTAAGTTCCTCAAATGGATTTGTCAGCGTATACTTCTGATATCTGTTGAAGACGGTTAGAACTTCCTTATACCTTTTTACGGAAGTCAAAAGTCAGATTATATAAACTGAAAACTTTAATTAACAATAATTTTAGGTGATTATTTAACTTAAATTTGACATTATTTAAGTGAATTGGTATGAGAAATCAGCTTAGTTTTAGATTTAGCTATGACAATTTTATTTTTACGGCGTTTTATAGTTGGAAACCCATCCAGTTCGACTATTTTCTAATTCACAACAACCTTATTTTTACTATTGTCAATCATCAACTTGGGGTAATTTATGATGGGAGATTTTCTAGCGGTGAATGTTTCTGAAGATTCTGAGTCGGGAGTCTGAAGCGGAATTATTTCGATTCACTCAAACAGCTGGTCTAATTATGAATCAAAAAAAGAAAATATATTCATTACTATTTTGCTATACGCAATAGTGAAGCATCAAACCTTTGTCAATCATCAACTTGGGGTAATTTATGATGGGAAATTTTCTAGCCGTGAATGTTTCTGAAGATTCTGGTCGGGAGCCTGAAGCGGAATTACTTCTACTCCTTCGTTTCAACTCTTCAAAACTGTCCGAACCTTTGTGGTGGCTGTAAATATATTCATTTTATACTGACATATTTAAAGTATTATTTGTTACTTTTATTTCCAGAAAAAAATTATTAAACAGTTATCAAAATGTATGGATAGTTTGCTAAAGTTATTTATTGAATATGCTAAATTCTGAAAATGAGCAAAATTTCCATAGGAAGGGCTGCTGAACTACTTGGGGTAGCAGAAAGTACCCTAAGAAGATGGGAACGTGAAGGCAAGCTCCAATCCGAAAGAACCAAGAATGGACATCGCCGATATGACGTTGCTACTCTTCTCGGACTTAGGTCTGGAGAGCGTAAAACCATTGCTTATGCCTGTATCTCTAGTTCCGAGCAAAAAGCTGATTTAGAAAGACAAATAATGGTATTAGAAGCCTACTGTAATAATCATGGTTGGTTAGTAGAAATTATCCGGGATTTAGGTTCAGGAATAAATTACAGAAAACGAGGGCTAGTCAGGTTAATTAAAATGATCTGCTCTGAAAAAGTAGAACGTTTGGTATTAACTAATAAAGACCGTTTATTAAGATTCGGTTCCGAACTAATATTTACAATTTGTGAGATTTTTGGTACAGAAATTGTAATTATTAATCATGCTTCTGAGTCAACAGAAGAAGAAGATTTAGCAACAGATATTTTAGAAATAATCAAAATTTTTAGTGCTAGACTCTATGGCAGCCGTAGTCCTAAAAATCGAAAAATCGTAGAAAAATTACAAGAGGCAGCTAATCAATTAAATAGATAGTTACTGAATCGCGTTTGATTAGGGAGCGAGTTTAATAACAAGAGATATCTTCCCACCTGTACGGCTTGGTCAGCAAATTCGGATCAAAAAAAACACCCGGAAATATGTAAATTCAAGAGGTTAAAAGAAAATACTTTATTTCAACCAATGTCTAGATTGGGATGATATTTTTTACTTTTATACCTATGACTTAATTTGCTATAAAGCAATTTTTAAACAGTCAAAAATTAAAAGTAAGCAAATATCAATAAACTGTTAAAATCTTGAAGGTTTATTTAACTTTGGTCAATGGGAACTATACCTACACGAATCGCAATAGACGCTATGGGTGGGGACCATGCCCCATCACAAATTGTTGAGGGAGCACTAAAAGCACAAGAAGCCTATGGTGTCAAAATATTATTAGTCGGCGACCCTCAGCAAATTAAAGCCTGTATCCATCAAAATTCAAATCAACCTCTACCAGAAATAGTTCCTGCCGAGGATACGGTAGAAATGCACGAAGAACCCCTGACAGCAATTAGACGCAAGTCCAAAGCATCAATTAACGTTGCGATGGACTTAGTAAAACAAAAACAGGCCGATGCCGTAGTCTCTGCCGGTCACTCAGGAGCTGCTATGGCCTCAGCTTTGCTCCGTTTGGGACGAATACGAGGTATAGATCGACCAGCCATTGGGGCAGTTTTACCCACGATGATTCCGAAAAAACCAGTCCTGATTCTTGATGTTGGGGCAAATGTAGACTGCCGTGCGAAATTTTTAGAGCAGTTTGCAGTTATGGGGACAGTTTACAGTGAATATGTCTTGGGCAGACCTGAGCCAAAAGTGGGACTGTTGAATATTGGGGAGGAACCATCTAAAGGAAATGATTTGGCAGTGCGTACCTATCAAATGCTGCAAGACAATAATCAAATTAGGTTTATTGGCAATGCAGAAGGTCGTGATGTTCTCTCGGGTAAATTTGATGTGATAGTCTGTGACGGTTTTGCCGGGAATATCTTGTTAAAGTTTGCTGAGGCAGTGGGTGATGTTGTGCTGCAAATGATGAAAGAAGAATTGACACCTGGGCTGAGTGGCAAAATAGGTACTGCAATATTACGACCTAATTTAAAACGAATGAAGCAAAGAATAGACCATGTTGAACATGGGGGAGGATTACTTTTGGGAGTAGGAGGAGTTTGTATTATTAGTCATGGTTCTTCCCAAGCTGCGACTATATATAATGCAGTTCGTTCGGCAAAAGAAGCGGTTGAAAATAGAGTGCTTGAACGAATTAGTTCTAATTTCTAATTATGCAGCCGATCCAAAGGAGTCAACAGTTAGTCAGCACCCCGCTCTAAAGAGACGGAGCTTCGTGCATCGTTGATTTAGATATGCTAACCAGGCTAAGTCTTAAGTGACTACGTTATTAGTAAGAGTTAAAAGTCCTACCTTGAAATACCTCACAAGTTTCAAGCTCTAGAATCAGATAGTTAAACGGTCCTACGAGGGGTAAGACAGTGCTATTTGAAAAGTACCGACTAATAACATAGCTTATGTGACTTTTACCCTAGCAATAGGAGTTTTTCAATGAATAAAAATTCCGTCTTTGTACTGGATACAAATAGAAAACTATGTAATCCAGTACATCCGGCTGTAGCCAGAAAGTTATTAAAGCTAGGCTATGCAGCAGTGTTTCGTAGATATCCATTTACCATTATTTTGAAGGAGGAATCAGCAAATGAAGTAAAGGAATTAAGACTAAAATTAGACCCTGGAAGTCGCTTCACAGGATTAGCTTTGTTATCAGACACTAACATTGTTTGGTGTGCAGAATTAGAACATCGAGGTTTTCAAATCTCGGAAGCTTTAACTAAACGTAGAACTTTGAGAAGTTCTCGTAGAAACCGCAAAACTCGTTATCGTAAGCCAAGGTTTCTCAATCGTAAGCATCCTAAAGGTTGGTTGCCTCCTAGCTTAATGTCCAGAGTATTTAACATAGAATCTTGGGTTAAGAAACTATGTAGATTAGCTCCAGTATCAGCTATTAGTCAAGAATTAGTCCGCTTTGATACTCAGAAAATGGTTAATCGAGAAATTAGTGGCACTGAATATCAGCAGGGCGAACTAGCAGGTTATGAAGTTAGACAGTATCTTCTAGAAAAGTTCAACAGAACTTGTGTTTATTGTGGAGCTAGAGAAGTACCATTTAACCTTGACCACTTTCATCCAAAATCTAAAGGTGGTAGCAACAGAGTTTCTAACTTAGTTTTAAGTTGTGTACCTTGTAACCAGAAAAAGGATCATCAATTACCTGAAGACTTTTTGTCCGATCGACCTAAATTATTAGCATTAATAGACAAACAGAGGAAACAACCATTAGCTAATGCTGCTGCGGTAAATGCCACTCGTTGGAAGCTTAAGGAAGTATTAGAATCTAGTGGTTTGCCTGTCGAATTAGGCTCTGGTGGTTTAACCAAATATAACCGAAAACGCTTAGGTATTAGTAAATCTCATTGGACAGATGCAGCTTGTGTCGGAACTTCTACTCCTGATAGTTTGAACGTTCAAGGTGATCAGCCTTTGTTAATTAAAGCTATGGGGCATGGAAGCAGACAAATGGTCAATTCAGATAAATATGGGTTTCCTCGTGGCCAGCCAAAACTCAGACAAAAATCATTCTATAGTTTTATGACTGGCGATATTGTTAAAGCTGATATTCCTCAAGGCAAATATGCAGGCACTCATACTGGCAGAATTGCTACTAGAAGAACTGGAAGCTTTAAACTCAAAACATCAACTCAAACCTTTGATGTTAACCATAAATATTGTCGTCATATCCATAAGTCTGATGGTTTTAGCTACAGTTTTGGTGAATTAGTCAAGCAGAAAGTCAAAGTAGTAAAACAATCAACTAATCAATTAATAACTCCTACTCAACTTAACCTTTTTGATACTACTGAGTTTTCTGTTGTAGGGGCGAATGGCCATTCGCCCCTACATAAGACTAAATCTAAACGCACTCGCAAATTTAAAGGAACAGATGGTGAACAACTAAGTTCCTAAATAAGATTCACGCTTGTTAAAACAAGCTGAGTCGAATTTCCTCTGCGAGTTAAAACATCGCAGCTCCCATTCTCCCATTTTTGTTTCGTGGATGGCAACTATGTCGAAAGTAGTAGAAAACAGATAAGCTAAAACTGACATGACAAATATTGGTATTGCCATTACAGGCAGTGGCTCCGCTACACCAAAAGTTTCTCTGGATAATCACAGATTATCTAAAATAGTAGAGACTTCAGACGAATGGATAAGTTCTCGCACCGGGATTCATCACCGACGACTGGCAAATACGGCAGAATCATTATGCAACCTCGCAACTCAAGCATCTCTCGCAGCGATCGCCCAAGCAAATATTACTCCCGCAGATATCGATCTAATAATTCTCGCGACATCTACTCCAGATGATTTATTTGGTACTGCCAGTCAAATTCAAGGAGAGTTAGGAGCTTTTAAGGCAGTGGCCTTCGATCTAACGGCAGCTTGTTCTGGTTTTATATTTGGTCTAGTCACAGGGGCACAGTTTATCCGGACTGGAGTTTATCACAATATCTTAGTTATTGGGGCGGATATTTTGTCCAGGTGGGTAGACTGGGGAGACCGACGCACCTGTGTTTTATTTGGAGATGGGGCAGGTGCAATAATTTTACAAGCTTCGGAGCGTGACGGTCTCCTGGGATTTGAACTTCGTAATGATGGTAGTCAAAATGGTTGTTTAAATCTTTCTTACCAACCTCAACCAAAACAAATAATAGAGGGAGTAACTGTTAGTCAAGGTAGTTATCAACCTATTAGGATGAATGGGAAAGAAGTCTATCGCTTTGCTGTGAAAAAAGTACCAGAAGTTATAGAAAAAGCTTTATTCCGAGCTAATATCGGTGTGGAAAAAATTGACTGGTTGTTACTCCATCAAGCCAATCAAAGAATTATTGATGCTGTTGCTGATCGACTAAAAATTCCCCCAGAAAAAGTCATCAGTAATCTTGGTAATTATGGCAATACTTCTGCAGCTTCCATACCTTTAGCTTTAAATGAAGCAGTCAGAGAAGGTAAAGTTAAACCGGGAGATATTATTGCAGCTTCTGGTTTTGGAGCTGGCTTAACTTGGGGATCTGCAATTTTTGAGTGGGGTGTTTAATGAGTTTGAACGTCAAAAGTAATACAATTTTTGATAGTCTTCAATATTTTAGGATAAGCACCCAAACAAAATAAATTATTTACCTAGTTTTATTTGGATATTTTGCTTTGAGTATGATAAATTTTTAGCGAAAAGAGGCAACATATCCAGAAGGCAACAGGCAACAGACTATTTTGATCTAAGAATAAATAATGTATGAAATTAGAGACTTTAAAGATTTAAAAATGTGGGAAAAAGGAATGATAATTGCTTTAAAGTATTATTCCCTAACTAAAAAGTTTCCAAAAGGAGAGACTTATGGCATGATTCAACAAATAACAAGAGCTTCGGTTTCTCTTCCCGCAAATATTGCCGAGGGTGATGCCAGAATATCCGCGGGAGATTATGCTCAATTTTTAAATATTGCTCGGGCTTGGTGTAAATGAATTAGAGACACATCTTCATTCTATCAACAAAAATAAAGTTATGTACGTTTTGTACGTTTAATGACGTGGAATTAATCATAGATGAACGAAAAGAAGAAAGCAGAATGATTATTTCTCTTGTTAATCAATTGAAATAATCAAAAACTGTTTCCTGTTGTCTCTTGCCTGTCGCCCGATCTTTACTATTAATTTGCCACAACTACTCTGGAAAAACGTTTTATTCTATGTAATGTTTAAAGCATAAAGAATTCCGTTTTGCTAAATGTTTAATTAATTTTGTGTACCTGCTTATACCAATTTAATCAAACAATGCTACAAATAATCAGGGCTATTTCATTCTAAACTGTGTCATGTTATGTATTTACGAAAAGAGGTTATTTCGAGCTTTAGACAATTTATCTTTCCCTATCTGAAAGTAAGTAAATTCATTGCTAAAATCTAGAATGAAATGACCCTGACAAATAATAGGAGTTATTTTTAGACTTCCCTGTGAATATTTTTTAAAAATGCGGGGTAGAATGTCCTGCCTAAATTAATATTGATTTTTGTCACATTGAAACGCTCAATAGCTGTCAATAGACAAAAAATAAATAATATATATAGGTCTAAAGAAAAAGAAATAACACCAGACCAAGCATTCTACATTCTGACTCGGTGCATCCTACCAATTTGTAGCAAACTTTTTTCCAGTTGGTATTGTTGCTCGACCGACCCTTTTCATTTTCAAGAGGTAGCTTGTAAAAATCATTAGTTGTTTACTGTAAATCTAATAGTCTGTCAAATTTAAAATGATGGATAGATTTTTGCAGGCGCGTGATTTTGGGCTAATGCTTTTTGGGATTAGCTAACCCTCAAAACTATCTTGACAGACCAGTAGGGCTTGAAAAAAATATTTGAGTAGTCAAAATCAAAGGAATATAAATAATATCAAAATGACAAAAACAGCATGGGTATTTCCCGGTCAAGGTTCTCAAAAAATAGGGATGGGAGTAGATTTATTATACTTGCCATCTGCCAAAGAAAAATTTGAGCAAGCCGAGCAAATTTTAGGTTGGTCTATAACAGAAATTTGCCAAAATGAAGAAGAAAAATTATCTCAAACTCTCTATACTCAACCCTGTTTATATGTAGTAGAAAGCATATTAGCAGACGAAATGTTGACTCGTTCTTTGCAACCAAACCTCGTTGCCGGTCACAGTTTAGGAGAATATGTTGCTCTGTATGTGGCAGGAGTATTTGACTTTGAAACAGGATTAAATTTAGTAAAAAAACGTGCCGAATTAATGAATAATGTGGCTAGCGGTCAGATGGCTGCTTTAATTGGATTTGACCAAAAACAGCTTCAAGAACAACTTGAGAAAATCCCCGATCTAGTTTTAGCAAATGATAATAGTTCTGCTCAAGTTGTCATATCTGGTACACCAGAAGCAGTTGAAACTTTACTAAGCAAAGTTAAAGCAAAACGTGCAGTTAAATTAAATGTTTCTGGTGCGTTTCATTCTCCTTTAATGCAGTCTGCATCTACAGAATTTCAACAAATATTAGAATCTGTAAAATTCGCTGATGCAAAAGTTCCAGTAATCTCTAATTTTGAACCGAGTCCCACTACAGATGCAGCTACAATAAAACAGCGCCTTTCTCAACAAATGACAAACGGTGTAAGGTGGCGAGAAACATCCTTGAAATTATCAGAAATGGGAATAGAAAAAGTGGTGGAAGTTGGTCCGAGAAAAGTTCTGACAGGTTTGATTAAACGAACTTGCCCAGACTTAGAATTAAAAAATGTCAGTAGTCTAGAGGAAATATAGTTATCATATTTCATTGGTGAGGCTATCCCAGTATTTTTAACAGGCTTATTTGTTTAAGTAAAAGGTGTCTGAAAAGCTTAAGTTTTCGTTTTTGGCTCTCAACATATTTTCTCAAAATATTTAGGGTTAAGAGCAAAAATTTTCTGACTGGGATAGGTTTATAGTAGTTCAACAATTAATAATTCATAATAACCTCTCCATAAAAAACTACTAAAAATAAAATTTTTTCTCTTTTTTTTGCTTAATGCGGAGAGTTTTTAAACGTTAATGAATTATTGGGGATTGCTAAAAAACTATAGTGCTTCCAAATGAGATGTCAACTTAGTAGTTCTTTTTTTATTGTCAAATAAAACTCTATATTTATTTTACCTCTAGCTTTTTCCCTGCTGCTTTTTGCTTTTTCTAACAACAAGTGTGTTTACATCTGATTGAAAAATGCTATATGAAAGTAATAATAGCTAAAGCTTTTAGTACTTTTAGGAGCAAAGAGTGTGCAAGATTTTCGCTCCTAAAGGCTCAACCAGGTAATAATTTTGAACAGATAAGGGCTAAAAAATCTCAGATAATTCTAGTGATTACCTCCTTTTTAGTTCACATTCTTCCTGGCTCCTGATGACTAATTCTTACCCTCCATAAAAAGATTTTTTCAGCAAATCCTAATTAGAGCTTACCGAATAAATCTAAAGCTTCTGTAAATCAATGTTGTAAAAACTATTCAATCAACCAAAAAGTGTCATATAGCAATCTTCCGCGCGATCGTGAAAAAAATATCTTGTCATTAGGAAACACCATTACATTACCGGGGTAGGAGCTTCAGATTTTTTATCTAACTCATCAATTTTTCACAAATCATTTTATATTACTATTTTTATATTGCTATAGAATAGTCTTTAAGATTAAATCTGGACAAGCAAGTTACTTTACTATGTGATGAGTGAAGTCATGAATTAGGAAAAAGTGAATATTCTATAATGAATATCAGTAGAGAAAGTAGATACTAACTTTAGAACTTTCAGACTACATTATAGAAGGAATTTTTTAGGCTAACTGTAGAATCGAATTTTATACAGGGTCATTTCGTTCTAGATTTTGCCAATGAATCAAATTGATTTTTACCTCAGCAAAAGATAAATTCTCTAAAGTTTGAAATAATATAGTTTGATAAATAGATAAAATAGCCCAGTTTAGAATGAAAAATTCCTGAATTTTATATATAGCGTTTCCCAAGGTCGTGAGGTACAGTTATCTTTTGGTCTTTTTATTCCCTGTTCCCAGCTCCGGTGTTCCCTGTTCCCTAAAACCTAAAATTTTGTACCTCACGCTTTTTGGGAATTGCTATAATACCAAGTTTGCCTTAGTAACAGGGTATTCAAAATAGTTAAAGTCTTTGGCTAATAAGATTTGGGGATAGAAGATAAATACTGTTTAATAACCAAATTTGGTTATAACTCATTAAAACTTAAGCATTAGGTAGAGGTTATAAGGTACATCAAAAGATAAGTAAGTAGGTTTCATTATTAGTAAAATAGCGATGGAGATTTCCCAGAGTGAAAACTTTTTAAAAACTGGCTTCTAACTTCATTTTCATATTTTTTATTTTTTTTTGCAGCATTCGGTAGAAAACATTTATTTGTACTTAACTACTGATTAGTACCAATAAAATGTTTGCCCTCTGTCTCTTACTTATCTTAACTTGAGAATTTTTTCAGCTAAGGCTAACTAAGTAGGTAGGCGTTAAAATTTATTGCTATAGGAAGGCAGGAGGCATCCCCCCTACCCCCCTTTGAAAGGGGGGAGGCAGAAGTAGGAAGTTTTTAAGAAGTCCAAGAATTTTACAAATGATTTAGGATTGCTATAGCTGCAAATATTTACATTTATATTTTTAAGGGGTCTGGGTTTTATACATTTGAGAGTGACCACTTTTACTATGAGATTTTTTTACCAGATATTGGTTTTCCTAGTGGTCTGTCAAGATAGTTTTGAGGGATAGCCAATCCCAAAAAGCATTACCCCAACAATAAAAGTTACAAAAATATATCCATCATTTCAAAGTTGACAGACTACTAGGTCATACTGCGCAAACATATAAACACCTAAGTATCACCTTTTTCCATAAATTAATTTTTTTTAATTTTTTAACTAACCACTTTCACTAGAGGTTATGGCATTTTTCTTGGTGCGTCTTTACTCGGAGGAAACCTCCGAGCGGGCGCTCCATTTTTTAATATTCAACATCCGTTAGTTTTTGTTTACTTCTTAAGGGAGGTTGCACTTTTAATTTAACTTTTAAACCATAACGAACATACCTATGTACTGTTGAGTATGGTAAATCAATATCCCACATTGCTTTCAACCATATTTGTACTTCACTATAACTACTAAAACCTTCCATTTGTTGTAATTCAAATTTGAGCTTTTCCTCAGCTATAGCTGATATTTTTCTAGGTCTACCTGAAATTTTTTTTTTCTCCAATAAACCTTCTATACCAACTTTTCTATAGATAGTAAACCATCTTGATACAGTAGTACGATGACATCCTAATAATACTGATATATGTTCGATAGTTTCAGCCGCTCCTATTTTGAGCCAGTATAAAGCTTGTATCCTTTGTTTTTGCTTCCATTCTGTTTGTTGACCTAGTATTGTTTTCAGTTCTTTAGCCGATTCAATAATTTCTAGCTTAACAAAACATACCATATTTTTTACTGTTGTCACATGAATGTAAGCATAGCATTTTTTTTGAGAATTGGTATAGTTAAGAGTAAATCCTGTTTAAGAAAAAAGTATAAAGTCAACACTTACCCAAAATGCTCTATTATACTCTAGCAGTGGTGTAAAGTCCTTTAGAAAGAACGCTAAATGTAGAGTTGTTGCGTAAGTCCTAAAAGTATAAAGTATGAATCAAAATCCTACTATCGAAGGTATCTATGAAGTCTGTATTGGCATTACCGAACCCTTATTAATAATTCAATATTGGGAACAGTTTGGCTATCGCATCGGGCAAATAGGAGAATTAACCGCCCCTACAGTGAACAATTTATATGGGGTAAATTCCAGTTTACGGTCTATTCGACTTTACCACCAAAATTCCGATCATGGTTTGATTCGGCTGATGGTTTGGGAAAACCCTACTAATGAAGGCTTGCAAATGAGTTCAATGAAAGTGAAGGGTAACCGTTGGGCGACGATGTTAACGACTGATGTTTTGAATATTCATAATCATGCTGAAGATGCGAAAGTGGGGGGTTTACCTATTAAATACACTGCTCCCCAATGGGAGATCATTTATAAAATGGATAAGGGTCGCCCATTTATCGATCCGGCGGTGGGAGTGCGGGAAATGATGTTGTTGCAACCCTTGACGCGCCAGGTGTTGTTTGAACGTTTTAATTATAATGTGCCTGACTACGGCAATATTAATCAAGCATCTGCTTTTAAAAGTAGTCAGGTGACTCATGCAGGGATGGTGGTACAGGATGATAGTAAGGAAACGTTGCGGTTTTATGAGGATGTGTTGGGGTTGTTACGGTCGCGGGATGATGATGAGACGAGTTATGAGAGTTCGGAGGCGGCTAGGCAAATTTTTGATTTGCAACCTGGGGAAAGGTTTACTGTTACTGCTTTTGATGACCCGCGTTCGTCTGTAAATTGGCAGTTGGCGCGGTCGGGTAGGATGTATATTATTCGGTTTCCTGAAGCGGTTAAGTTAGAGGGTTGTTTTGATAAGTCGCATCCTGGTTGTTTGGGAATGTCTTTGTATACTTATCGAGTGGGGGATATAGATTTTTATTTTCATCGGGTTAAAAATTCTGTTGCTGAAAAGGTGACGGATATTGTTAGTAATGAGTTTGGGGAACAGAGTTTTTCTTTTGTTGCTCCTGATGGATATTTTTGGAATTTAGTTAGTAAGTGAATGTAATATCATGTCCGGTTGAATAGTTGTAATAAACGGTAATAGGTAATAGGGAACAGGGAACAGGGAACAGGGAACAGGGAGGAAAAATAAAGATCAAGGAGAATAGGAAACAGAAAGTTTTTTTATACCTAATTATCCGGACATAATATAACTGAAGAATAGCAATTTATCACTTGAAGATTGAGAAAAAATCTACTGGATGCAACCTTTATTTATTCAACAAGAAAGATTAGGGGATGCTAGTTTCATTATCAATCTGATGCCAATATTCAGCTTCTTGTTTAGAGTTATCAATTTCATATAATGCCCATTCCTTTATTCTTCGCAGGGGATGGTTGAGAAATTTTTTAGCATCTTCAGCTTCCTTCTTTTTGTGAGCTTTTATATCTCCAGAATAAACCTGCAGGTTATGTGAGCTGTAACAAAATTTTTGGAAGGTTTCATCATCATCTTTAAATTCTGAGAAAACAAATTCTGTAAGAGGGGGAACGACAGCTTTACCGTCTTGATTAATATAAGGAATAGGAAGTTGTTCGGCAATTTTTCGAGCTCCCTCCACACCAACTAAACTAAGCCATTTTTTCACAGTATCAAGTGGAAGAGGTTGAATTAGGAAGGGGTATTGTGCAATCAAAAAATGCCATCCTTGTTGTTCATATAAAATGATTTCTCCTATTTGTTCTATTACTATTTCTGGATAATCTTTTGCTAAGTCTATTAATATTTCCTCGGCTCTAAATTTATGCTCATCATTTTTAGTTACCAGTGCAGAGCTAGTGATTCGAGCAACTTTTTCAATATTATATTTTGCCATTTTTATGATAATCTCTGCCCAAGATTCATATTCTCTACCAGTTTCTTCTGTAGTAGCTTCTAATAACTCCCAAATCAAATTCTGAATGGTAGTTTTTGCTAAAAATTGGGATGATTTTTCAGTTTCTTCAATCCTAAGCTGATGGGAAACTAATCTAATTGTTGTCTCAATTGCAGATATATTTTTCTCTTCTTTTACAGACTGAATCAAGGGTTTAAGAATTTCACCAAAGTCTTCTGCTGAAAGTTGATGTTTAGCAATCATCAGACTAAATCTATCAAGATATGCTAATGGCAAGACTGCTTTATCAATTAGGTTTAAAGTTCTTTCGATTGCTTTAGTCGCATGACCCCCTGCCATAAATAGTTCATAGGCAATTTTTGGTACTTGGGTTTCTAGTTTGTCAATCCAATTATTAACTAAGGCTATATGTCGTGGATAATTAATTACTAAACTGCTGATATATTCTCTTGCTAAATCAGTAGCCGATGTGTTTGTAGCTCCATTCATAATTGCTTTTAAACAAACTGCTTGAGTATCGTATTTTCCTAGTGCATTACCTAATGCCCAAGAACTAATTGCTTGAGGGGAGCAAAGCCATTTCATCTCCGATATAAGAAGTTCTGGATTTTGGCAAAACTGTTGAGCAATTTCATCGATTTCTTGATACCAAGATTCCTGATTTTCTATTCGTGAATGAGACCAAGGAGATTGACTTAATATCTGAATTAACCTGCCATGTAAATTATTAGGAGTTAAATTTTGAAGCCATTGCTGAATATCTACATTTAAATTAGGATTGAATCGGACAAAATATTCTAATTTATTGATTAAAGACAACAGAATATCTTCTGGTAATTTTTCTGGTATGAAAACTGTCTTAATTTTGTCTAGATAATTATTTAGTAGCAAAGTCCTGAGATGCTGTATTGCTATTTGCAGTGCACTAAGACGAAGAAAAGAATTATCGGCACTGGCAACTTTAATTAAAAGATTCACTGCTAAGTCAAGACATTCTTTTAGTTCTGAGGAATTTTCAGGTTGCCAATTTTTAGGTACAATTCGACCAGCAAATACAGATAAATCAACAACACTCCATACTATGTTTATTTTTAGACTATTACTTAAGCCTTCTAGCGCTAGAGATGTTTCCTCTTTATTTTCAGTAAATAACCTTTCCTCTAGTCTCTTAATTCTAGTGATAAATGGAGTTGCTGTTCCCGAATTTAAAATTTGAAATAGTTGTTGCCAAATTCTTGTAGCATTATTAGCTAAATTAGGTTCTGTTTCTGCTAATGCTAACTTCCAAAGTATTGACTCTGCATCAAAGAAAAATTCGGGAAATGCAGCTATACTTTCTACTAGCCATACTAATAATCTTCTAGTTCCCCAATTTTCCCAATAACCACCAGATACTTTCAACAGCTCTGCTTCTGAAGATTTATCAATTATTTGTGCCAGCCTTGGAAAATAATATTCAGGGTCAGTTTTTACTAAAATAACTAGACGGTTAACCTTGGCAAAATCAGTTAAATCATTCGGTTTAAATTCAGCAATCAAATTCCGAAAAAATCGAGCGACAATACTACGATTTTCTTGGGAAGCTCTGGTAGAAACACTATAGAGAAATGACTCAATTAAAGATACTGGAATTTGTGAAAGAAAAGCATCGGGGTCATATTCTATCCATCTCTGCCATGCTCCCTCAAATGTCACTTGAGCAATAATTTCTGGGGTGATATAAATATAACGTCCGGCAAATGCAAAAAAACCTGGTATGTCTTTCAAACGGCTCGCTATTTCTAGAAGGTTTTCTTTATCTAATTTCAGACTTGTAATTTGACACAGTTCTTCGAGTTCTGCTTTAACATTGTCACGATATCCTACTTTTTGAAATAATGAAATTGCTTCTATTATCCTGAGCTTTTGATCGTCATAATTCAACCTTAGTTTGAGATAACTTCTCACATCCTGCAAAACCGAACCGAAGTTTCCTTGAGCAATAATATTAGCATCTTGAGTACAGAGGTCTGCTGCTAATCTTACAAAACCTTTTGATAGTCTGACATAAGTAAGACGACGTTGTGGAGAAACTGTTTCAAAATTTTGCTCTAATATTTTATCAAGCTCATTTTCTGGTATCCGAGTTAGCCAAACCTGTTCTGTAAAAGAAATACCTTCTCCAGAATTATCAATACAAATAACCCGTACTCTGTCTTTAATTTTGTTCAGAATATATTTGAGTTTTTCTTGAGTTTCTGGCAAACATTCATCTGCAATTAATATCGCTTTTGTTGAGGTATCCCGAACTAATGAATAGGCAATTTTTAAGGCTCGATTATCTTTCGTATAGACCACTAATGAAATTGCCCCAACAGTTAATAATGATTCATAGACTAACCTGGTTTTTCCAACTCCTGATTCACCTTGAATTGGCAAAATAACTTTGTGGCAAGGAAGGTTAAAGTTAGTATGTTCAATAATTCTCTGTTCAACAGAATCCCAACTTTTTATTTCTACAAATTTAGGAGTTAATTCGGTTATTCTTTCTCCCCAATCTTCAAAAGTAAGACAACTTAAAAGTTCTGGTTTAAAAAATCGAACGATAACTGCTGGATATTGACTAGCCCATGCAGCTAAATCAGAAGCAGTAACTACCTGAGCTTCTGCTAAAGAATTGAGCTTTTTAACTTCATCATTAAGAATTTTTTCCCATTTACTTTTCTTAGTTGGAGTTAAATCATCACATATACAAAACCGATAACCATAATTTTTTTGAATTAATTCTTTTGCATAATAGTTGTTAACTTCTTTCAGAAGTTCCGAGTCAGAAATTGCTTTAAATTGAGTTGCCTTATACTGCCAGCAGGTGGGTACGCTAAACCATCCAGTTTGACTGGTGGGAATAGCTTGACGAACTTCACTATCAACACCCCCATCCCCTAGATTAGTTCGTAGATTAGTTGAAATTCCTGACATTGGGATACCTTGAGAATATGCCTCAGCTCTAATCAACGCATCAACAAATTCTGTGAAGCGATCGCCTCCTGGAGTTCTCAGAGAAAAAATATTGTATGAGTTAATAGTAAACATTTCAGTATCTACCAATATTCAATAATTTAGCTATTTATATAGTCAGTATATAGCGGTTGTTATATTAATGAAATACAATATTTTCGCCTATTCTGTACTTCGGTATTCCTGACAATTTCAAACTTGTGTACCTCGTTTATTTTAAAAATACTATCTCTTAATTAAGACTCTTATAACTTAATTATGCACGGCTGAAATAATTTTTATTTCATCTAATTTAATTTACCATTGCTGCCTAAATATTCTCGATAGGCAGAAATTTTATCGCCTCAAATATCAAAGGAAACCACGACTTAATATTATGAACAACTGAAACAAACTTTTATTTCATCTAATTTGATTTACCATTGCTGCCTAAATATTCTCGATAGGCAGAAATTTTATCGCCTCGAATCTCAAAGGAAACTGCGACTCGATATTATGC
>JBARXI010000673.1:0-11254 GCA_049647275.1 Microcoleaceae cyanobacterium | reverse complement strand
ACGGAATGCTGCGCAAACCGAATGCTACGCAAACATGGAAAGCGGAGCATTCTATCAGAAATTACCCCTACAGGAGGAACGGGAAATTTAGAGCAGGGACTCGGAAAAATTATCCCTTGATTTTTCTACCATAGTTTGCCTTTTATCCTCACTTTTTGGTCTCTCAAGCAGCAAAGGCGTTGCACTTTTTTTCCCTCTCAAACGGCTAAAGCCTTGATTTTTCAATACTTTTATATTTAATCAGCAAACCCTAATTAAAAATATCACATCTAAAATTTATTAGTCAATAAATTCAATAAATATTAACTATCTGAATTGTGAATTATAATATAGACTTAACTATTTAGTTGTCATGGTATAGATACCATCCCAGTTATCTGGTGGTGGAATTTTCATATAGTCAAGCGATCGCTGAATATGTATAGCAACAGCTTCATCTTCTGGTCGGATTTTTTGAGCACCCTTAAAATAACTAATTGCCTGGGGAAATTTTCTTTCCATATAAGCTTTTCTGGCTTTAATATAGAATTCCAAAAACTTTTCTGTTTCAGGGTCAAGCGGTTCAGAACTAGGACTAATTAATTCATATATACTCACCGCTTTTTGCTTACCTTTAACTCTTACTTTATCTAGCTCTCTTACCCAAATATCATCACGACAAAGCCTATAAGTAAACTCACTTAAAATAATATCACAGCGATATTGTTTAGTAATTTGTTCTAAACGAGAACTCAAATTCACACCATCGCCAATTACCGTATAATCCATTCGTTTTTGAGAGCCAATATTACCAGATACTACTTCTCCTGAACTAATCCCAATACCAATTTTAAATTGTGTTTCACCAGGACGAGATAGATTAAATTCCCGTAAACGAATACGCATATCAAAAGCAGTTTTAACTGCCATCAAAGCATGATTTTCCAAAGGTAATGGTGCACCAAAAACTGCCATCAAAGCATCCCCAATAAACTTATCCAAAGTACCTTCATGGTTAAATACCGCCTCTACCATTGTTTCAAAATATTGATTCAAAAGCTTAACTACTTCAGAAGCTTCTAGATTTTCTGTAAGAGTTGTATAGCCTCGAATATCAGAAAATAAAATACTTACTTCTTTACGTTCTCCCTCTAGTAAAGCATCTTCACCTAAAGCCATTACTTGTTCTGCTACCCCTGGTGTCATGTAGCGATACATGGCATTTTTCATCCGTTTTTCACGACTAATATCTTCAAGAACTACTAAACCACCACGCACACCACCTTCAGGATTGCTGAGAGGATTAACTGTTAAATTAAGACTACGTTCAAGCACTTCATATAGTTCTGATAAATGTATTGAGTTGCTAATATTTTTGTGATGATTTTGAACTAGATTTCCCTGGGTATTTGTTAGTGCTTTTTCTCCCCAAGGGATATAAATATTAGGGTCATTTGAATCGGGAACTGCTAGAATATAAATTTCTTCTTCTTCCTCTTCATTTTTTGCTATAATTAACCCTAATTTTAAATTTTGTTCTGGAACATACTGTCTAGTACCATACTTAAGACTGTCTTTTAAACGGAACTTTAAATTTTCAATTGGTATGATTTCCCATACATACCGACCAATAAGTTTTTCTTCCCAAATTTGTCTACTTGTTTTACCTTTTACCTCTTGGTTAATAGGGCAACCTAACATTTCTAACGCTGCCCCATTAATCGTCACAATTCTACCTCGCATATCTGTAGAAATTACAACATCAGACAAACTTTGTAAAATATCTTTCTGATATTGTTTTTCTACCAAAACATTTTCAAACAGTTGAGAATTTTGCAGAGCGATACCTGCTTGAGCATTAAAAGCTAGTAAAAATTTCTCATCAGAAGTAGTAAAGCTACCCTGATGTTTATTAATTAACTGAGTTACACCAATTAACTCACCTTTAGCATTGTACACAGGCATACAAAGAATATTTCTTGTTTGATAACCTGTTTTTTGATCTGTACTAGGATCGAAACGAGGGTCAATATAAGCATCAGGAATATTGAGAGTTTGCCCAGTAGAAGCAACATAACCAGCTATACCACGATTTGCCGGAATTCTGATTTCCATCATTTTTTTTCGATCTGCTGTTGCAACCTTAGTCCAAAGTTCATTTGTTTCTTTACTAAGCAGAAATAATGTGCTGCGGTCTGCTTGCATCAAATTCCGAGCTTGATCCATCACAGCTCTTAAAGTTGTTTCCAAGTCCAGACTTTGACCCAAAGTTGTGGTTGCCTTGAGTAATGCTGAGACACCTCTTTGATTACGAGCTGCAACATAAAAAGATTGACAACTTTCTAAAATAATACCCATTGAGTCAGCAAAAGAGCGGAAAAGTTGCTCATCTTCTTCATCAAAGGATAAATCATTGGCTTTATTAAGTAATCGTACCACTGCAACTGGTTCCTGAGAGCTGGTAGTACTAAAAATTGGCATACAAAGGATAGTACGAGTATCATAACCTGGAGGTTGGTCTACCTCTACGCTGAAGAGTGGGTGACTTTTGGCATCAGCGATATTGAGTGCTTCTCCTGTGGTAGCGACATGGCCTAAAATCCCTACATTAATTGGCAAATGATATTCTTGGGACTTACCTGTATTTTCTTTAACTGCCTTGTACCAAAGTTGATTCTTACTCTGATTAACCAAGAAAATAGTAGTTCGATCTGCTTTAAGGATTTGACCAATTTTGATAGTAAAGGCATCTAATAATTGTTCTAGTAGAGTTTCAATACCTTCATTGTTAATTAAGTCCATGGCCTGCAGATATTGATGAAATTCTGCAGTGATAAAATCTAGTAGGCAGACAAATTCTCCTACTGGCAAATCTTTGACGCGAGTTGCCAGTAGACCCATACGATCAACTTGAGTCAATGTTGCCAGAATGCTACCTGCAGCGTTCGAGAATGTCATTTGAAATGGCTTGCCTTCAGGGTAAATGACTCCAACTTAAGTTTATTTTGCCTCGGTTAATTTTTCCACACCAAGGCGGGAAGGTTAGTTTACTAGTGGGCTGCTTTTTTCTAGAGTTGAATTCTTAAACAATATCAGCGGTCCTAATTTCTCAGAAACTTGAGCCTGCTTAATTATTGCACAAACCTTAAACTATCCGAATCTGCTATTTTTGGGGAATATACTTAAGATCGGCACTTACGCATTTTATGATGGTAAACACTACATTTAGTGTAGTACTATAGTTTTAATTTACTGTATATAGTGTTTTGGCGTAAGTCCTGTAAATAATGCCCTCTGCTCAAAATTTGATTGAGTAGAGGGCATTATTCCTATAGCCCAATGGTTTGAGCTATGCTGCTGATGGTATGGAATGAGCAGAAATAATTTCTTGATAATAGTTTCTTAACTGCTGGGTAGCTGCAGACCATCCCCAACGTTCGGCTTCAGCTCTGGCATTTTGGCGCAAGGTTTCTCGTTCTTTTGAGTGGGCCATAAGGTTATGAGTCGCTGTGATGGCTCCTTTTTCATCAGCCGGATCGAATAAATAACCATTTATTCCATCTGTAACAATATCAGGAATTCCTCCTGAGTTGGCTGCTACTACTGGGGTACCTGCGGCCATTGCTTCTAAAAGTACAAGTCCAAGAGTTTCTGTGCGAGAGGGAAAAATAAAGGCATCAGCCGAGGCATAGGCGGAGGCCAATTCTTCACCCCTAAGATAGCCGACAAAGTGGGTGGGGGTATCAGCAAAATGCTGCTCTAGGGCTTGGCGATTAGGGCCATCTCCCACAAGGGCCAGACAAGCAGTGGGAATCGCTTCGAGAATTGGTTTGATACGCTCAATCTCTTTTTCTGCACCTAAACGCCCAACGTATAGTAGGATTATACTATCTGGATTTCCTTGACTGAGGCGATCGCGCATTTCTTGATTGGCATGGTAGGGCTGAAATAATTCTGTATCAACACCACGTTGCCAAAGGTCTACTCGTTCAATGCCGTGGTTGCTCAGTTCCTGTACCATTGCTGTAGAGGTACAAAGATTTAAGTCTGCTTGGTTATGGCCAGATTTGAGTAATTCCCAGAGTAAGCCTTCGAGCATTCCTAGACCATAGTGATGTAAATATTGAGGTAGGTGGGTGTGATAAGATGCCACTAGTGGAATATTAAATTTTTTGGCATAGTACAAACCTCCTAAGCCTAATACTGCTGGGTTAGCTGCGTGAATTATATCTGGCTTAAACAGTTCTAGCTGATTTCCAATAGTGGGTGTTGGTATTGCTAGTTTTAATTCTGGGTACATGGGGAGGGGAAAACCTTCAATGCCACAAATTTGTGATCCTTTATATTCTGTAAGTCCTCCTTCTGGGGAAAATATGAGAACTTGGTCGCCTGCTCGTTGTAAATGTTCAACAGTATGGCATAGACGGGTAACTATACCATCTATTTTTGGTAAAAAGGTTTCAGTAAAAAGGGCTATCCTCATAAATATATTAGTTGAGATATTAGTTGGGAAAATATTAGCCAGGGAATGAGTCATTCTAAGTTTTTATCATCTCAGAATTTTGGTCTGGATTAGCATAAAAATATTTGGTTGTTTGAGTCTTGCGAAAGTTGGGCCGATTTTTTAGAAGGTGTGTAGAAAATCTATCAGTATATAGCTATAAAATTTTTTTTGACTGGATTTTTCATTGATAGGTGACGGTGATTTAATTAACGGTAAGTTAACAGGGCAATATCCATCTAAGCTACCCTTAAATCTAGGTTAATTTTTGATTTACAGCCTATTCCATGTAACTGTGGTACATTAACTTAAGTAGTTCAGCGATGTTTAAATTGTACTAGCTACTGCAGTTGAGTATTTCATATTCTCAACACTTCAAGCACTATTTGACAAACTGTTTTTACTGTACTTCATAAACCTGGAATCTGCTTTATTTATAGATTAGATGCTTTCTCGGGTTATAGTTATTCTGATAAGTTGCATCTCATAATGGTTCTGTTATAGAAAGTTACCCAAAAAACTGCCCCACGAAGAAGTCTCCTTCTCCTTGTACTTCTGCTCTTATTCCTAGTAAACTGTGACATAAACAACCGAATTATGCTAGAGCTTCGATAAGTATTTTATCCAAATCCAAATCAAAATTATTTGGATTTGGATTTTGTCTCTGTTTTTTCTGTCCGACTCCAAAGTATGGTAATTGACCCATAGGAGCAACGAGATAAAATCTTAAGTTGATTATAATAAAACCAATCATTATTAGATCGCCTTGGCTGGCGATCGCCAAATTTTTCACAAAGTATGCCGTCTATCTTCCTATCAGGGATACCACCAAGATTTTCATATATAGATATCAAATGGGTTCTATATAAATAATTACTATAGTTAAGTCTTCTCGCGCATCAATTTTGAGGAAAAATCTGCGTATTTTGTGGAATTTTTCAGATCGATCCTCTTCCTTCTTGCCTCTTATCTCCAGACTCGGTGTCTCGGTGACTCCTAGCTAAAAAAAATTAACATTGACAAAGATACGTTTAGGGGTTCTATGTGCCGTTTTACAGAAAAGCCACATTTATTTTGACTATAATTTACCCAAAGGCGGTTGAGTATGTTTAGGTCTTGGCAGGAAACATTTTCGTAATCTGAAATATCTCAATCATTTGTTTCTTCTTCGCCAATAATTTCCAACATTAAACGACGAGTTTAAATATTGCTTACTAGCCAGTTTTTTTGTTTGAAAAAATTTATCAATCTGTTATAGCTTTGGGGTAAAGTTGTTTCTGACAACATATTGATTTTGAAGTTTTTTAGCTATCGCTAGGGTGAGTTTGTAATTACTTTGGCAAAATTATCAGTTATATCATCTACGGTTGAATAGTTAAAATTAGGTTGTAGGTGTAAAAAAAAATTAAAGAAAAAAATAATGTGAGAAAGCTGAATTTTTTGATTTACAGCCTAAGTGTCTACACAAAATTATTTGCACACAGCGATAGTTGGTAATCTTTGCATAGCAAATATTAGGACATTTGTTAATGAGAAATTAATTTTGTGTACCTACTTATTCCATATAAATGTGGTACATTGATTTTAGTTGAGATTTTGATGCTAGCTACTGGAATCGATGAACACTGAATACTAAACACTTTATAAAATATTTTAAAATTTGGTGTTACTGTAATTCATAAACCACCGAATATGCTTTATGATTAATTACCGAATAATTAAGACTGCTGAGGTTAGTTAGGAATTGATAATCCAAGTTTTTCTATAATCTCATAATTCTCGACTGGATAGACATTTTCTTTCGGTGTAATTAATTTATTCCAATAGTTAGCTTCTCTATAACCGCGCTGCTGTTGTACAAATTCTGTAATATCTTCAATTTTAACAATCCAATCTTGGCTATAATTTCGTAGAATTTTACCCCGCATTCCTAATTGAATTGCTCGTCTTTCAAGTTTTTGACCCATGGGATTATGATCTGGGTCCCATTGTAGTCTAACACTCGATCGCTTCACAGCTTCTTTCCATTCTTCTTGAGTTTTATAGATACCTGGAATAAAATGTGAATGTACTGCTTTTGCTAAAATTTCATCAAACGCCGTACGTTTTATCGTCACAGCGAGAATTACTTCTTGTCCTATTTTGCTGCCCCAACCAGAACGATACATCATCCACAAAAAGTTGGTTTTAATCCAACTCATTCTACTGAGGCTAAACTCGCCACCAAAATAACCTTTTGAAACTGCAAAATTACCTATTTTTGGCTTATATGCTTGGTAGACAACTACAGAGTTTTCATCAAATTGTGCTAATATATGATTGCCACTAGTTGGCAAATTATTGACTTGAGTTAAGTAGTTTTCTGTGGCTAGCTGCATATTAATGAATTTAGATTTTATTGCCACATAGTAATAGTATCTGCTGATACTAACTTTCTGATACCAAATTAATATCAAGTTGCATATAATTTAAGATGTTAATCGGAGTTTACTGTAGATAAAAACAGACAAGTTAATACATTTCATAATTCTTTGCAGCCCCAAATTAAATTGGTATTAACAACAAAAACAAAAAATTGAGTAAATCAATCCTATTACTTTGCACTATTACCAATTAACTCATTAAAGTTATAAATTCATAAGTGGCGAGCGCTTTTTATTTTAATAATAATAATTTGAGTTAGAGGTAATAGCAAAAACTATTACCTCTATAATTTTTACCAACCGTTTATCGTCGCCAAGAAACCTTCGGTAAAATATGATTTTTATCAACTCGTTCTTTGTACTTAATGGCAAAGTTGAGCAAAGAATCTAGGAGAGAATCAGATAGTTTATGAGGCTGTAAACCAAGGTCTAGCAAATTGGTATTTTTCGCATTGAAATAATGTTGCTCCAATTCTACTCTGGGATTATCAAGATGATCGATATCTACATCTAACCCCATAGCTGTACCTGCTTTTTTGACCATAGTTGCCAAGTCTTCAACACTAAACATTTCAGTAAACTGGTTAAAAACTCGGAATTTTCCTGCTTCTGCGGGGTTGGCGATCGCTATTTCCATACAACGGACTGTATCTCTAATATCTAATAACCCACGAGTTTGTCCACCTTTGCCGTAAACCGTTAGTGGATGGCCAATAGCTGCTTGAATACAAAATCTGTTTAGAGCCGTACCAAAAACTCCATCATAGTCCAGACGGTTAATCAAGAGTTCGTCTTTTACTATCTCATCATTTAGAAGGCCAGTTAGAGCAACACCATATACTATTCCTTGATTGAGGTCTGTTGCACGCAGACCCCAGATTTTACAGGCAAAGTGAATGTTGTGACTGTCGTGAACTTTACTGAGATGATAAAAAGATCCTGGTTGTTTTGGATAGGGTAGAGTATCTTTGCGCCCATTATGTTCAATGGTGATGTAGCCCTCTTCAATATCTATATTAGGAGTGCCATATTCTCCCATTGTTCCTAGTTTAACCAAGTGGCAGTCTGGGAAGTCTTCTCTCATTGCATAGAGAATGTTTAGAGTACCCACAACATTATTAACCTGGGTCATAACCGCATGTTCGCGGTCAATCATAGAGAATGGAGCAGAACGCTGTTCGCCAAAGTGAACTATAGATTCTGGCTCAAACTGACGTAGTGTTTTACTCAGGAATTCGTAGTTAGTAATGTCTCCAATATATAGATCGATTGTTTTGCCAGTGAGGTCTTTCCAACGTTGGATGCGTTGTTGGATCGGGGCAATAGGTGTGAGGGTTTCGACTTGGAGTTGCATATCCCAGTGGCGTCGAACCATGCTGTCTAGGATACCTACTTCGTAACCTTGATTGGAAAGGTAAAGGGCCGTTGCCCAACCACAGTAGCCGTCGCCACCAATTACCAGGACTTTCATAAAATTACTTTGAATCTTGCTTACTGATATTGGGTTAATTTATCAGGTATTGACATTTTTTGACATCCTTCTCTGCTTGTTAAGGTAAGCCTTGCTCCTCTGAAAGAGGCCACTTTTCTGAAATAAGCAGGGGATTCCTAAATTTAAAGATTTACTTTACTGTTTCATTCACACTAATGAACATATCAACTACAGTTGATCTATTCAGTGATTTACATAAATTCCAGAGGCTTTTGACCCATTTTAGAATCCCGATTCCGTTTATCCCACGGTACACAGTTACAAAGCCTGATAATTTTTGCTTAGTTATTTGACCCAGAAAACCATTTGAACTTGGAATACCTTTAACCTAGTTTTCAATATTTTCTGGCAATTTTGTTTTTGCTAAAAGTCTAGAAATTTTACCATGTTTTACCGTCGTGTAAGGACAGGGTTTGAGACCCAAGAGTTTTTGATGAACATTTATCAAGGAACCTCCTCGGCAAAGCTAGCCCAACGAACAAATTCAAAAGGTCCAGCAATTGCTCCCCAGAGGTGCTCATCTGTTTCGGGGTCGCGCCCTTGGTCATGGCTGATAAATTTGTGTTCATCAATCTCAAATTGGCTGTCTAGATAGGTAGTTTTGCCTTTCCGAACTACGGCACAAGCCTTGCCTGGTTCTACTTGGCCTTTAAAGCTGTTACCTGTCCATTTAGTGATGAAGGTGCAACCAGGAAGTTTTTTGATTTGTTCTGTTTTGAGAGCTTGTAAGCGTTGAGGGTCGCGGGAAGCTCCATAAAATAGTTCTTCTTGGTCAATAGCGTAGTTTTCTATATCGATATGGTCTTCTGCGGGTACTAGTTTTAGTATTCGGACTCGGTAAGGTTGTTTGAGGTTGATGTCGTAAGCTTGCTCCAGATAGAGGCTAAGTCCATTGAGAAGTTCATAGGGAAGTGGGCGCATACAGACGCGAATGTGGGCGAAAAAAGGTGGATTTTCAAAGGCTTGTTTTTGGTTACTGAAGTCCGCTGCTAACCAACGTCCCAAGGTAGTGATGTCTATCGAGTTAGTCATTTTGCATATTTGTAAATTCAGGATTGGAGTTCCAACAGAAAATCTTAGATATTTGTATTCTGTTATCAGGGAACTTTAGAAAAATTTTAACGTCTTGTAGTTTATTTTTTATATTTTTTTAGGTATTGAAATAGTTGTTGAAGTGTTTTTTTGTAACAGCTTTAAATTTTGGATTTTGGATTTTTTTAAAATCAAGAAAAATTAAGAATATTTTATGAGGTTGATGTAGGAGGTGAGTAAATTATTGGGACTAAAAGTAATTATAAGGTGGAATGGGATCTTATGTGTTGGTATTTATAAAATTACCATTCAAAGCTAATTTTAGAGAAAAATTAGTTCTTGAGTTTTTGGATATGTCATCTGCTTTGAAATCAAGGTTAAGTTTGAATGATTTGGAGCTTTAGCGAAAAAAAAGTTAGATTCGGAGATAGTAAGTTTTTGGCCCTTTAATAAATTTGTAACTATTTAGATTTGCTGAGTATGCCTACAGGTAGATTGAAGAATTGCTATTTTCAAAAGTGAAATTCTCACTTATAATCTTGGAGAAATTACGTTCTTTGAAAAAAAATGGCCAATGAGTGATTCTTTTAATATTTCTGAGGAATCGAATATATTTTCAGTTCCTCTTCCATTTGCAGATCCGGCTCAGGAAAACTTAGTCCTATTTTTCTCTGAAGATGCTTTGAGCAACGGAGAAGAAATAGGACTACAAGATGTCAGTGTAGAGGTCATAACTAATAATGGACTCCAGGTACTATTTGACAATGAGATCGCATTTTCGCAACCTGGTGCTGAAACTCTGGCAGGATCGGATTTAAGAGATTTATTTATTCCAGATACAGATAGCAGTAAGGATGTAGTAACTGCGTTTGAAGAAAGTTATCTGGATGGGTTACAGATTCCATTCCTTTTGGATGGGGTGAGAGCTAATGAATTACAAATATCACATACAGAAATAGACGGCCAAGGATTTGCAGTAGTCAAGGCAGTGGCTGAAGGTGGTCAAGCTTATAGAGTATTAGCATTAATAGAAACTGGATATTCTGAATCTTCTCTAACAGCCCAACAAATTCAAAATCTAGATGATTTACCACCAGTGGTTCCCACCCAGGTTGAAACTCTTGTACCTGGACAACCAGTAACTGTACCAGGATTTGAGTTGATTCCAGGGCCACCGATTACTCCTAATCAATTTGTCGAAGTCCCAATACCAGTAATAACTGGTCCACCAGGTGCTCCCGGTCCGGTAGGTCCCGTTGGTGTCCCTGGTCCTGTAGGTCCCGTCGGTGTCCCCGGTCCTGGTGGTCCTGTAGGTCCTGTAGGTCCAGTTGGTGCTCCTGGTCTTCCTGGTAATGATGGTGTCCCTGGTCCCGCTGGTGCTCCTGGTCCCGGTGGTCCTGTAGGCCCTGTAGGTCCTGTAGGTCCAGTTGGTGCTCCTGGTGCCCCTGGTCCCGGTGGTCCTGTGGGTCCTGTAGGTCCCGCTGGAGCTCCTGGTCTTCCTGGTAATGATGGTGCCCCTGGTCCCGCTGGTGCTCCTGGTCCTGGTGGTCCTGTAGGTCCTGTAGGTCCTGCTGGAGCTCCTGGTCCTGGTGGTCCTGTGGGTCCTGTAGGTCCCGCTGGAGCTCCTGGTCTTCCTGGTAATGATGGTGCTCCCGGCCCCGCTGGAGCTCCTGGTCCAGTTGGTGCCCCCGGTCCTGGTGGTCCTGTAGGTCCTGTAGGTCCCGCTGGAGCTCCTGGTCTTCCTGGTAATGATGGTGCTCCCGGTCCCGCTGGTGCTCCTGGTCCCGGTGGTCCTGTGGGTCCTGTAGGTCCCGTTGGTGCCCCCGG
>JBARXI010000672.1:0-15894 GCA_049647275.1 Microcoleaceae cyanobacterium | reverse complement strand
GCGTTGAATAAAAAGTCATGCGTAGGGGCGAACGATTCCCACTGATTAAATTATATCATAATTTTTTCGGTGGATGCAACACACAAAACCTCACCGATTTTTTTGAGCTTCACAAAATGATTATTTTCGTCTATAAAAAAAATGCTAATTATTCTATTTCTCAGTTGAGGGTAGGCGGATCAAGTGTGGTAGCTGTATCGCTTCTATATATATAGATATAGCAATCAAAAATCAGATGTGAGAAATATAGGTGTATTTATTTGTGTATTTTACCTACCACTTACCAAAATTAAAAACTCACGACTCAAATAGGATTGCTATATTATATCCAGTCAACTACCAAGCTGATTATTACTGACAAATTCAACTTTATTTAAATTAATCAATATTGTTTTTAGAGATTTTATAGAAGGTATCTATAAAATCTCTAAAAATAACTGAGGGTAAATATTCGGTATATTCGGTGAGTTACGACAGATAGTAATACGACTGTAAGAATGGAATAGAATTATTTCCGTCTAACCAACCCTACATAAATGCTTCAGTTGCGATTTTACCAAATAATAATTAGGGTTTAAAGCCTCTCCTTAACTGCGCCATTGGCTGTCGCCCTACAAAGAGAAAAGAAAAAAAATCCTTTTAGTGAATCCTATTCGTTTTAATAAGAGGTAATTGTTAATTATTAATTGTTGAACTTCTGATGTCTTCCTTTTTCTCATCCCTACATCCCTGTTAAAAATCCGTGTTGTGCCTTACTTCTTACTGCTTCAAGAAAATCCCCAATAGTGGGATAATAAAACACACAGTAAAAACTATGATTCAAAACTAAAATAACGTGAAAGTATTAATAGTAGGTAACGGTGGCCGTGAACACGTGATCGCCTGGAAACTATCCCAGTCTCCCCAAATTCAACAAATATTCTGCACCCCAGGCAACGGTGGCACAGCTACCCTGCAAAAATGCCAAAACATACCCATCCCAGTTGAAGACTTCCCAGCCCTCAAACAACTCATAGCCGACCAAAATATCTCCCTCGTAGTTGTCGGTCCAGAAATTCCCCTAGCTCTCGGCATCACAGACTACCTGCAACAACCAAACCTCAAAATATTCGGCCCAACTAAAGCAGGTGCCATCCTCGAAGCCAGCAAATCATGGGCCAAAGACTTCATGGCCGAAGCAAATATTCCCACAGCTAAATCAGCCACCTTCACCGACCCCAAAACCGCTAAAGCTTATATAAAACAAGCTCCCATAGTGGTCAAAGCCGATGGTTTAGCTGCTGGAAAAGGAGTCACTGTCGCGACCACGATTGAAATTGCTCATAATGCCATAGATGGAATTTTCCAGGGAGAATTCGATCGAAACAACCAATTTGTGGTAATAGAAGAATTTCTCACAGGTCAAGAAGTCTCAGTTCTAGCTCTCACCGATGGACTAACCATTCGTCCCCTATTACCAGCTCAAGACCATAAACAAGTGGGCGAAGGAGACACCGGACTCAACACTGGAGGCATGGGCGCTTATGCTCCCACTCCCATTATTACCCCGGAACTCATGGCTAGGATTCAACAAGAAGTTCTAGAACCGACTTTGACTAATTTACAAAAGCGTGGTATTGACTATCGAGGTGTGGTTTATGCCGGACTAATGATTAGCGCTAAAGGAGAGATAAAGGTTTTAGAATTTAATTGTAGGTTCGGCGACCCAGAAACTCAACCTATTCTTTCCCTACTGGAAACTCCATTAGAAGAGTTATTGTTAGCTTGCTGCGAAAAACGTTTGGCTGAGTTGCCTCCTATAAGTTGGAAGTCAGGAGTAGCGGTTTGTGTGGTATTAGCGTCTGGGGGTTATCCAGGAAGTTATCACAAAGGTAAAGTTATCTCTGGAATTGAAAAAGCTGAAGCGACAGGGGCAACTGTATTTCATGCCGGAACTAAATTACACAGCCAAAAGTTGATAACTGATGGGGGTCGTGTATTGGGAGTAACAGCCCTGGGAGCTGACTTTGCTGAAGCTAGGGCAAAGGCTTATACTGCTATAGATTGTATCGAATTTGAAGGAATGTACTGTCGCCGGGATATTGGCAGTCGTGTTTTTGGTAATCATAAATCAGAATATATAGCAATAGACAGGTAGGTTAGGACATAGACTGATGATGCTCCTTAGACAGAGAAATGTTTTTCCCACTGTTCCCAGCTCCGGTGTTCCCAGCTCCGGTGTTCCCAGCTCCGGTGTTCCCAGCTCCCAGCTCCGGTGTTCCCTGTTCCCTGCTATAAATGAAATAAACATAAGCTTTCCAGAATTCCTAGTTACCCTAATTAATAATAGATTCAAGAAATACTTTTAACTTTTGACTTTTAAATTTTAACTTTTGACTTAAACTCATGCTTGCCCTCCTAACAAAAATCGGAGAAATTATCGGTAACTGGTGGTCTGAGTTTACTCTCCAGACCAAACTCATGGCAGTAGTTACCCTCATGGTGTCTTTGCTAATGAGTAGCTTTAGCTTCTGGGCAGTGAATACTATCCAGAATGATGCCCGAATTAATGATACTCGTTATGGTCGAGACCTGGGTCTATTATTAGCAGCTAATGTCACGCCTCTAGTGGCAGAAGGCAATAGCAATGAAGTAGCCCGTTTCTCTAGACTTTTCTACAACAGCACCTCTAGCGTGCGTTATATGCTCTATGCCGATCGAGAAGGAAAAATTTTCTTAGGTCTTCCATTCTCGGAATTAGAGGTAAAAACATCCCTGACCCTACGCCGTCGAATTCAACTGCCAGAAGATTTTATGGCTAATGTAGAGTCCAGAAATTTTTCTGCCCTGCCTATGGTGCGACAACATTTAACTCCTAATGGTCAGTTAACAGATGTTTTTGTACCTCTAATTGATGAGGGTAAATATTTAGGAGTTTTGGCAGTTGGGATTAATCCTAATCCTACTGTTGTTGTCACTTCAAATCTGACCAGAGATGTTACTTTGGCAGTGTTTGTTTCGATTTGGGCAATGGTAATTTTAGGGGCAGTATTTAATGCTTTAATTATTACTAAACCGATTAAGGAATTATCGGAAGGTGTAAAAAATATTGCTCAGGGAAATTTTAAACAAAGAATATATTTACCTTTTGGTGGAGAGCTAGGGGAACTAATTTTTAGCTTTAATGAAATGGCAGAGCAGTTAGAAAATTATAATAAGCAAAATATTGAGGAGTTAACTGCAGAAAAAGCTAAGTTAGAAACTTTAGTTTCTACTATTGCTGATGGTGCTTTATTATTAGATGCTAATTTACAACTTATTTTAGTTAATCCTACGGCTCGTCGAATTTTTAGTTGGGAAGGCAAAAGTGTTATTGGTGAGAAGGTGACAGATAATTTACCTGTAGTTGTACAGATGGAATTAAATAGACCACTTTATCAAATAGCTACAGGTGAGATAGAAGGAGGTGAATATCGCTGCACTTTGGATGAACCAAATAAACGTACAATTAGAATATTATTAACAACTGTTCTTTTACACAAAGCCCCAGGTAGAGAATCTCTTTGTCAAAGTTGTGTTTATGAGGCATCAGATACTTGTAATTCTACTGAACTTCCTGATGTTCTCGAATGTACTCTTTACGATCATAAATTAGAAGAAAATTTTAACTACCAGTATCGAGATAGTCTCAAAGGAATTGCTATGACTGTACAAGACATTACCCGCGAAGTAGAATTAAATGAAGCAAAAAGTCAGTTTATTAGTAATGTCTCCCATGAATTAAGAACTCCTCTATTTAATATCAAATCTTTCATCGAAACTTTACATGAATATGGAGAAGATTTAAGTGAAACACAAAGACGAGAATTTTTAGAAACTGCCAATCATGAAACAGACCGTTTGACTCGTTTAGTTAATGATGTATTAGACCTAAGTCGTCTCGAATCTTGTCACATTTATCATCTAGATGCTGTCGATCTTGCTCAACCTATAGAGCAAACTCTGAGAACTTATCAACTGAATGCTAAAGATAAAGACATAGAATTAAATTATGAAGTAGAACCGAACTTACCTCCTGTTGTAGGTCATTACGATTTATTACTACAAGTATTTGCTAATTTGGTAGGCAATGGTATGAAATTTACTGAGTCTGGAGGAAAAATAATGATTCGAGCATATCTATTAGCATCTGACTCAGAAGTTAAAAATATAGAAGCAGAACAAATTGAACAGGGAGGATGGATACTTTCTCCTCCCCCACCTCGACCAATAGAACGATACTTACCACCTGAACATCATTCTCATCGGTTGGTCAGAATTGAAATTTCAGACACGGGAAGTGGTATCGCTCCAGAAGATCAAGAAGCAATTTTTGAGCGATTTTTCCGAGTAGAAAATCTGGTTCATACTTTGGAAGGTACTGGCTTAGGTTTGTCTATTGTTAAAAATATTATTGATAAACATCATAGTCAGGTTCACTTAGTAAGTGAAGTTGGTGTTGGTACAACTTTCTGGTTTGATTTGGCAGTGTTTGAGGAACAAGAAATTCTAGGAGAAAATAAGCTTGTAGAAACAACTAAACTTTAGCTTACAAAGACAGTAGAAAACTGATAATAATTAGACCCAACAATAACCACCAAATTGTATTTCTGTGAAGCCAAAATTTGACGGTTTCTGGCCAACTGCTACTCTTGTCAGAATCGACAGGTGGCACAAGCGGCTCAGACTGATTATGGTAAAGTGTACAATTTTGAGCATAGGGACGTTGGGGGAAATTACAGGTGTCGTCCAACTGATAAATGCAGCTATTGCACAAGTATTCTTCCCCCGTAGTTTGATAAAGAGGAATTCCAGGATGACCGAAGGCTTTGAAAGGGGTTCGACAGTGGGGACAAGCGATCGCCCGACTATCAACGGGTTGATGACAATGATGACAAATTGACATTTTGATTATTAACTTCTTTGATCTACAGTTTAAATTTGTAGTTTAATTTAAGTTACTTGCCCTTATAGGCCAAAAAGTGAAAAATAAAGATGAATAATACTGAAAATCTACTTAAACAACTTTTAATGATCGGCATTGGTACAACCTCCTTGGTCGCCGAGAAATTACAGGAAGTAACTAACCAGTGGGTTAAAGATGGCAAAATTAATCCAGACCAAGCTAAAACCTTTGTTGATGATATGATGCAACAACTTAGGTCTGAACAAGGAAGTTTGGAAGCTCAAATGCAACGACAAATGCGGAATGTGATGCAGGATATAGGTGTTCCTCGTCAATCGGAATTAGATGAATTACGAGGTCGTTTAGACCGTTTAGAACGTCAGATCCGAGATTTGGAAAATCGCAACTGGCGCTAGATTTTGTGAAACAATGTCTAGTGGCCGAAATTGAAACTTCATATTACATTTTAACTTTTGAGTTAATAAAATGAGGATTGATTTTGCTATCAACAATGATGAATATTTACTTTTCAGTCGTGACACTCTGTTTGTTTTTTATTATGCTTTGTTCAAAAATACAAATTAGAGAAACTTCAAGGTCGTTTAGAAAGTTTAGAATGTCAAATGTGAGAATTTCCAAATCTCAACTAACGTTAGTATAGCCACAAAATATAGTAGCTATGCTCCTAACTATATCTTAAATTTTTGACTGTTGACTTAATTAAATGGAGGATTGATTTTGCGAGGAATTATTATTAGCTTGGGAGTAGTTATACTCTGTAGTTTAGTCTTGATTTTTGCTCAAATTACAGATTCAGGAAAAGAGGCGATCGCTTCTCAGGATTTACCCAGTACGATAAATTCTACTGAAATTTCACAGCAGGTGGCAGAAGGTACTAAACTAAACCCAACAATTACTATCGCGGAAAATATTATGGCTCAAGATAACGAAGAAATTATTACCACCGACTCTGGTCTTCAGTATGTGGTTTTGACAGAAGGAGATGGTGCTACACCTCAAAAAGGTCAGAATGTTGTAGTTCATTATACCGGAACTTTAGAGGATGGTACTAAGTTTGATAGTTCTCGCGATCGTAATCAACCTTTCCAATTTAAGGTAGGGGTAGGCCAAGTTATTAAAGGTTGGGATGAAGGGGTAGGTAGTATGAAAGTTGGTGAACGTCGTAAGTTGATTATTCCATCAGAATTAGGGTATGGCGCTCGTGGTGCTGGTGGGGTTATACCTCCTAATGCTACTCTGATTTTTGATGTGGAATTATTGAAAATTGCTGGTTAAATTTATTTAATTTTCTCAAAGTAGAGACATTAAATTTAATGTTAATGTCTCTACTTTTATTTTAGGGCAAGTAAGCAGAAATAATAATTTTCAAAAGTAGTTCTTTTGATGAAATAGGGAAAACAAAAATTATTAAAAAATCTATGTAGCCCCAGAAAATGATTAGCCTTCTCAGGGATAGAAGCTACTTTTCGGTTACTCCTCAACAGAAATGCTAGGTTAAGTACCCGTACAAAATTAATTTAACATTTCAGAAATAGGGAGAAGGGAGAAAGAAGTAGGGAGTAGGTAATAAAAAATATAAGTAGTCAAGCAAAATAAATTGCATATTTTATAATTAAGGGATAAGTAATTGTTTTGAAGTGAATTTTTGAAAAATTTCCCATCTGTAAAAGCTGCTATGAAAAAAGAATTAGATTATTTCTATGAGATAGATTAAAGCTCTAATACCAATTTGGAAAAAGAATGTTACGAATAATAAGGGCAATGAAAAGACACGTGCAGGAGATGTTCCTTTGACGAAAAAGATAAATTATTACCTAATAAATGGTAGGTATAAAAGCTATTTCTTCTGTACGTCGCCAATCCGACGGCTCCCCTACCTGTAGGGGCAAATGGCCGTTTGCCCCTACCACTGACTCCTAAGAAATAACCTAGTTATTTGTAGCAAATATTTATCAAATTGGTATAACAAAAAAACACTTAGTATTTTAGAAAAATTCACAAACAAAGTAAATATCCTCAAGTCAGACAAAAATTCCATTGCTTAATTTTGAGAAATGAAGGCTATAAAATATCTGAATTAATTCAGATATTTAAGGTAGTGAGAAGTAGATGCTTATGAGAGTTATTTTACTTTAGTAAATGCAGTGGAAAATATATTCAAAAATTTTGGGACAAAATATACAATTAATTTTATATAAGCACTTACTGGTGTAATTTATCAGTGGTTATAAAAATTATTTTTCCTACCTATTTCACCTGACTATCAAATATACAATTAATTTTGTACGGAGACCAATTTTCATGTGAGTTGACACAGAATTATGAAATTTATTAACTTGTCTGTCTCGATCTAAAGTCAACCCCGATAAAAATATTATTCTATGCAACTTCTTATGAATTTTGTATGACTACTTAAATAATAAATGAATTCTCAATTAAGATGATATGCCTAAACTTAACTTATCTAATATTAGAATTTTTCGACACAAATTGAACCGACTGGCTTCGATTAGTTTGTTTCTACTAGCGTTAACCAGTGTATTGTCTTGGGGTTGGATATTACCTAGTTATACTCAGACACCTACACCGAATGTTGAAAGTCGGGAAGTTATCATTCAAGAAATTAAAGAATATGCCGAACGTCATGTTGAAAATGATAAGGCAATGGATACTTCTTTGGTAATTAAACTATATGAGACAAATTATATTGGTTTAAATGCACCACAAATAGCCAAAATTTACGAGGAAGAATACACAAAACTCAAAGAGGCAAAAGATAGTAATCTCAGGGAAAAAATCAATGATGATTTATTGTCTGGGTTGGGATGGTTTGCTGCCTTAGCACTTTTTATCCTGTTAATTTTTAAGGAAGTTGTACAAGGTTGGATAACTCATCTAATTAATACTTTTGGGAAATGGTTATACAATCAAATTGCTGGTATTGAATTGTTTTGGAATTTCTCTCTAAAACGCTATAAAAAAGGCCTCATCAATAAACACGAACAACTAAAAATTCCTTTTCGTCCTAATCGCCCTTTGAATCTGCAAGACATATATGTACCTTTGCAATTATTGGAAAAAGCTAATAACCAACCAATTAATTTTTCTGAAATTAATAAATATCATCGTTTGACTATTAAGGGGCAACCTGGAGCTGGAAAAACACTTTTATTAAAATATCTTGTTCTGTCTTGGGCGAGGGAAAAATTAAATAATTCATCTAATGAATATGTTCGGATTTTATTAGAGTTATATCGCCTCAATGAAGTAGAAATTTCTGCCCTCAACATGGAAGTCTTAAAACAGAAATTAGTAGAAGCTTTAGATAGGGATGATTTTCCTAAAGCAAATGCTTTTGTCGAGCAAAGTTTGGAAAAAGGGAAATTATTTCTGTTATTCGATGGATTAGATGAAGTGAAAAGTTTGATTCGCTCTCAAGTTGTACAAGCTATTAATGATTTATTAGATAAGTACGATAAATGTCGAGCAATTATTACTTGTCGGGCAGCAGTTTATCGAAATGATTTTGCTGAGTCTGTCGATAAAACATTAGATATTAAAGAATTTAGCGACAGACAAATGCGACTCTTTTTAGAAGCATGGAAATCTGAAATGCCACCGGAGAAATCTATCGATCAACTCATACAAACTTTGAGAGATAGACCGTTAATTATGGAGTTAGCTAGAAATCCTTTAATGTTGACAATTGTTGCTCATCTTTATACTCAACCTGCTTTTGTTTTGCCTCAGTCTCGGTCAGATTTTTATCAAGAATCTACTCATATTTTATTGAATCAATGGCAGAATAATTTTAATCAATATAAAGAGAGCGCTCATAAACGGAGAGTGCTACAACATTTGGCTTTATTTGCTCAGGATAATGCTAGTGAAAAACAAAAAGATGACCTGAGTTTGGATTATCAAATTGTTTTAGAACAAATTCAGAAAGTTTTACCAGATTTGAATCTCAATCCTGAAACAGATACTCAACCAATATTAAGAGAAATTGTCGAACGTAGTGGATTATTATTGGAAATTGAGAGGGGAGATAAATATCAATTTGCTCATTTAACTTTGCAAGAATATTTTGCAGCAGCAGCTTTGAGAGATAGAGAAAATGAGTTAATAGAAAGGTTTAAAAATGACCCGGAACGTTGGCGAGAAACGGTGAAACTTTGGTGTGGGTTTGCCGGGAATAGTACAAATTTAATAGAGGTTATTTATCAGGAAGATTCTTTGACAGCTTTTGAATGTTTAGCGGATGCTCAAGAAGTTTCTCCTATTTTGGCAGAGAGAATTATTGAAGAGTTTAAGCAAAAATTGGCAGAAGCAAATTCTGATGAAAATTTAGCTAGAGCTTTTGGAGCAGTTGCTTCTGATGTTCGTGAAAGAGGTAGGGGAAAAGTTGTTTTTGAGTTTATAGAAAATGCTTTGAATAATTCTGAATCTCTGGAAGTTCGTCAGGCGTCTGTTAAGGCATTATCTAAAACAAATTTGCCACAAGCGGCGGATATTTTGTTTAGGTATTATGAGGATATTAATTTGATAGATGCTCGTCAAGCTCTTATTAATATGGGAGATATTGCTGTTTCTTTATTGAAGGGTTTAGCGGAGCAAGGTTCAGAAACAGCAATGAGAGATTTAGTAAAAATTGGTACTCCTTATGCGAGAGAAATTTTAAATGATTTACTCTATCATTCTGATGAAAATATTCAGAGGTTAGCTGCTTTAAATTTGGCAGAGTTTAGGAGTTTAAATAATTAGGTTTTCTTGGAGTGGGAAATATGGCAGAAGTTGATAAGGAATTTAATTTAAGAGATTGGGAATGGATAGCAGTTCATTTTCCACTATCGGAAAGAGAAACTATGGCAAAAGTAGCTTGGTTAATTTGTTGTAAATGTACTCCCGAAGAAATTTCTCAACGTAAGATCGATCCAAGAATAGTAATTCCTTTGTGTGGGATAGTATTGCTGGATGAAATTGATATTTTAAAGTTAAGAAAGTTCGCCAAAGAAAAAGAAATTGATACATATCACATAATTTTGGAAACATCAGAAAGAAAACAAGAAAATTATAATAGAGTAAGCAAAAAATTTATTAATCCAGCAATTAATTCGATTAACCCTAGCAAAAAATGGCTATCTCTATTTGAAACTTTGGATATAGATTTACAATTTGCCTTACTATATAGTCTTATAAAATACCGTTATCCAACTCGTGATGACTGGCGTAATATTTTTCCAGAAAATTCAGATAGTATTTCTTTTCTGATAGCAACTATTGCATATTTGCAGTCAAGTCCAATTAAAGCCTTCATATTATACTTTTTTATCTTCTGTGGGATTCTGTTATGGATGCTTTTTCTATACTTACTATCTGATTTTATATTTGATTTTTCCTGGAAAATGAACCTATTAATCAAACTATTAATCTGGGGAATAATTTTAGTTGTTTGCTCAATCTTTCTGAGGGCAATAATTGCATATTTGCAGTCACCTACAATCACAAACCTTATATTATACTTTTTGATATTTAGTGGGGTTTTGTTATGGATAATTTTACTATTTAATTTTTTCTGGAAAATGACCCTATTAGTTAAAGTAATCATTTTAGTTGCTTGCTCAATATTGTGGATTTACGGACAAAATATATATCGAAAAGTTACTAATCCTCTGAAGAATATTTTAAAATCTGATATTTCTCGGAATCTAGCAAACCTAGATAGATTTACTAACTTAACTGAAGATTAGTAACTAAAAATTATTCTAAACCTGAAAAGGGAATAAATATTAAAGTTCAGAAGCTGAAATTACAGCGATAAAAAATTTCCTATATTTAAAGGACTTTCCCAACATTAGGAAAAAGCGATCACTCTTTAAATTTCACCCTTTCCTTTTCCTAGACTCTAACTTTCAAAGTTTATATATAAAGATTTTGTTGGGTTTATCCGTAGGATAAGCGGAGCGAACACTTCGTTTAACCCAACCTACAATTATCTGATTTTTTAATATCTGGAAAAAGCGATCGCTTTCTAATATTTCATCCTTAAAATATCAGTAATTTTAGTTGAAGGCTGATAACTGTTAACTGAATAGGCGATCGCCCTCAAAACTATACTATTTTTAGTTGAATAAAAAGTCATGCGCATAGGCGAACAGCGCCCAATAAATATTATGATATCACAAAAATTGTGAGGATACAACTGAAAATCCTTTGACGCGCGATTTTTTTCTGGAGCTTCAGAGAATGAAAATGTTTGTGGTTTTCCACGCTAGGAGGGATGAATGGAAAGATTTAATCAGAGAAAAACAACCATTTCTGGGTAGCTCTCACAAGATGAAAATATTTCTGATATTGCTCCTGGGGAAAATTCCTGAATATTTGATTGTCTCTTAGCAAGGAAAATTAGTTGAATAAAAAGTCATGCGTATAGGCGAACAACCCCTTATAGCTTTTATGGTATCGCAATTTTTGTGAGGATGGAACGGAAAATCCTTTGACGCGACGAATTTTCTGGAGCTTCAGAGAATGAAAAATTTGTGGTTTTCCACGCTAGAACAGATGGATGGAAATATTTGATGATGGGAAAAAATCGATTGAGCGATCGCTGATAGATGACTGCCGAAAGCTTTTGATTGGAGCTTCACAAGATGAAAATATTTCTGGTATTGTTCCTGGGAAAATTCTTAAATATTGAAAAGTCTCTATAAAACTGGGAACCTTAGTTGATTAAAAAGTCATGCGCATAGACCAACAACCCCTTATAGTTTTTATGGTATCGCAATTTTTGTGAGGAGGCAACGGAAAATCCTTTGACGTGGCGATTTTTTTTTGAGCTTCAGAGAATGAAAATGTTTGTACCTTTCTACGCTAGGAGGTATAGATGAAAAAGAGCGATCGCTTTCTAAGATTCACACTTTTTATTTCAGATGCCTATTTTTTTGTGAGCTTCATAAAATGAAAATATTGGTTGTTTTTCACGCTAGGAGAGATGGATGGAAATATTTGATGAGGGAAAAACAATCATTTCTGGGTAGCTCTCACAAGATGAAAAAAATTGTGGTTTTCCACGCTAGGTGAGATGGGTGGAAAAGTTTTATGATGGGAAAAAATGGATTGAGCGATCGCTGATAGATGACTGCCGAAAGCTTTTGATTGGAGCTTCACCAGATGAACATATTTATGGCATTACTATTGGGAAAATTCTTAAATATTGAAAAGTCTCTATAAAACTGGGAAACTTAGTTGATTAAAAAGTCATGCATATAGACGAAGAACGCCTTATAGTTTTTATGATATCAGAGTTTTTGTCAGGAAGCAACGGAAAATCCTTTGACGCGGCGATTTTTTATGAGCTTCAGAGAATGATAATATTGGTTGTTTTTCACGCTAGGAGAGATAGATGGAAATATTTGATGAGGGAAAAACAATCATTTCTGGGTAGCTCTCACATAATTTTTTTCTGGTACTGCTCCTGGGAAAATTCCTCAATATTCGATTGTCTCTGAGGAAAGAAACTTGGTTGAATAAAAAGTCATGCGTATAGGCGAGCGACCGCTTATATATTTTATGATATCACAATTTTTGTGGGGATGGAACCGAAAATCTTTTGACGCGCCGATTTTTTCAGGAGCTTCATAGAATGAAAATGTTTGTAATTTTCCACGCTAGGAGGAAAAAACAACCATTCATGGGAGCTTCACAAGATGAAAATATTTCTGGTATTGCTCCTGGGAAGAATCCCTGAATATTTGATTGTCTCTGAGCAAGGAAATTTTGTTGAATAAAAAGTCATGCGTATAGGCAAACAACCCATATAGTTTTTATGATATCGCAATTTTTGTGAGGATGCAACCGAAAATCCTTTGACGCGCCGATTTTTTTTTCAGGAGCTTCATAGAATGAAAATGTTTGTGGTTTTCCACGCTAGGAGGAATGGATGGAAACAGAAGTGTGGGAGGTGTGGGGGGAAAGTCCGTTTTTATTAATATAGCTTGCCTATTTTCGAGACCCTGTACTCCCCACACTCCCCCATATTTGTAAAAAACATACATATAAATAGAGTAGGGGAGCATTTTTCCATCTTTTTCCTGTATTGCCTCTATTCCACTCCCGACTCATAACTCAAAAATTTAATCACGGACAAAGATACCAAATAGCTTCTATAAAAAGATTGGCAATTTAAGCAGAAGGCTGATAACTGAAGAGGCGATCGCTGAGAAACTATACTATCTTGAGTTGAATAAAAAGTCATGCGTATATACGAGCAACTCCTTATAGCTTTTATAATATCACAAAAATTGTGAGGATGGAACTGAAAATCCTTTGACGCGCCGATTTTTTCAGGAGCTTCATAGAATGAAAATGTTGGTGATTTTCCACGCTAGGAGGAAGGGAAAAGCAAACATTTATGGGAAGCTTCACAAGATGAAAAAAATTCTGGTATTTAACCAACTTTCCCAACATCTGGAAAAAGCACCAGTCTTGCACTATCTCCAATTTTTCCCAGACTAAATCATTAGGCTTTGTTGGGTTGAACGACAGTGAAACCCAACCTACGATTATCTGACTACGATTATCTGACTTTTTAATATGTGGAAAGAGCGATCGCTTTTTCTAAGACTACTCACTAAAGCTAGGATATTTCCCTGTTCCCTATTCCCTATTCCCTGTTCCCTATTCCCTATTCCCTTTACCTTTTATTAACTGCCAAATTTCTAAACTTAGTAAACTGGGGGTCAAACAATAACTTAACCGTACCAGTCGGCCCATTCCGATGCTTAGTAATAATCACCTCAGCAATACCCTGGTCCGGAGTATCTGGGGAATAATACTCATCCCGATAAAGCATAATAACTAAATCCGCATCTTGTTCAATAGAGTTATGAACAACAATCTCATTTGCGACAAAATTATGGAGACCGGGCACAGTTAAATCAAAAACCTCTGCCTCACCATCTGGTCTTATTTCCACAATTTCATCCCAGTTAACATCAATTTGAGCAGGTTTTTTCCACTCAGGAGACTTAACCACAGACGCTAATTTTCGAGCAGATTCTGGGCCTAAATTAGATTTAGACATAACTTTCCCACAATACATATCCTGATAATTTATCATATTTTGCTTAGAAATAGCAAGAAATTCCCCAATATTAAGAGTTTCTAATTCCTGCCATCCTTGCATAGTAAAAAAAGGATGATTAGCCGTAGCCCTAATCAATTTTCCCGAAGAAGTTTGCAAAGAAAATATAGGTTTAACCCCAGTAGAAAACACCCGACTAACAATAGCCGACTCAAATTTCCAAGTATTTTCATTCAACGCCAAAACAGAAAAATTAGACTTACCAACCAGACGATAAATAGGAATTTTTTTACCATCAGCTAAACAAATTAAAGTATCCCCAGTCAAACAACCAGACTCCCTCAAATCAGACATCATCGGTCGTTTATTAGTCCGAGACTCCACACTTCTACTAAGTTGAGACAAAGCAATAATTGGCACCGAAAGTTCCCGCGCCAAACCCTTCAAACTCCGAGTAATTTTTGCTAATTCCTGCACCCGATTATCACTACTACTACTCTCCATTAACTGCAAATAATCTAATAAAATTAATCCTAACGCCCCACCTTGTTCACTTTGTAATTGTCTGACTTTTGAGCGAATTTCATTAACAGTAATATTAGCAGTATCATCAATAAAAATTGGCATTTCAGAAAGAGTACCAATAGCCGAAGTTAAAGGCTCCCATTCATTCTGACTAATACGGCCAGAGCGGAGTCGATTACTTTCAATTTTTGCCTCACTAGCTAATAGTCTTAATACTAATTGTTCCTTAGACATTTCTAAGCTAAAAATTGCCACTGGTAATTTGAGATTAGCTGCAATACTATGACCAATATTTACAGCGAAGCTAGTATTATGAAGACAAATATCATTAGCTACAAAATTATGAGTTTCTGGTACGGTCAAATCGTATACTTGTTTTTCTCCCACTGCTGTAATTGAAACAATTTCATCCCAATAAATATCACTATTTTCTAATTGTTCGACTAATAAATTTCCGTCTCTGACTAAATTTAATCTGCTTAACTCTAAATCCACATTTTCTGATGGAACATTAGGGATATTTGCCACACAAGTTTTCACAGATAAAGTCTCAGCAGTAGTTAAATTACCGAAATTTTTATCCGTCTTTCCTTTTCCATTTCTACCCTTTGTCAAAAGACATCTAGATTCAGCAAACTTTTCCATCACACAAACAATTTCATTCCACAAAATCTGAGTATTTTTTAGTTGCTCAACCCATAAATTATGCTTTCTGACTAAATTTAATCTGTTTGAGGGGAAATCCAAATTTTCTAATGGAAAATTTCTCATATCTGCCAGAAGATTTTTCCCACAGAAAGTCTCAGTAGTAGTGAAATTACCGAAATTTTTATCCGTCTTGACTTTTTCATTTTTACCCTTTGCCCCAAGACATCTAAATTCGGCAAACTTTTCCATCACAGAAATAATTTCATTATAAGTTTTCACAGATAAAATCTCAGCAGTAGTTAAATTACTGAAATTTTTATCCGCCTTTTCTTTGACACTTTTAGCCTTTGCCGAAAGAATGATAGATGCAGCAAACTTTTCCATCACAACAACAACTTTATCCCAGAAATTCTGAGTATTTTTTAGTTGCTCTACCCATAAATTATGCTGTCTGACTAAATTTAATCTGCTGGAGGGGAAATCCAGATTTAGTAACGGAAAATTTCTCAGAGCTGCCAGAATATTTTTCCCACAGAAAGTATCAGTAGTAGTGAAATGCTCAAAATATTGCTCGGTCTTAACTTTTCCATTTCTCTCCTGTGCCGAGAGACATCTAGATTCGGCAAACTTTTCCATCACAACAAGAACTTTATCCCAGAAAATCTGAGTATTTTCTAATTGCTCTACCCAGAAA
>JBARXI010000671.1:0-3562 GCA_049647275.1 Microcoleaceae cyanobacterium | reverse complement strand
GAGGGGTTATATGAACAGACAGAATATAAAGCAGATGAACAATTTATTTCTCAGACATTTCCAGGTAGGAAATTAATAGTGGAACAGATATTACAAGCCTAAATATGGGATTGTCGATTCAGTTGAGGAAAAAGTATTGGTATTAAATTTAGTAGAGGGGTTATATGAAGAGACAGAATATAAAGCAGATGAACGGATTATTTCTCAGACATTTCCTGGTTTGAGATTAACCGTTGAACAGATATTGCAAGCCTAAAGATTGGATGGTGAATTCAGTTGAGGAAAAATTAGTGGTACTCAATTTAATAGAGAGGTTATATGAACAGAAAAAATATCCAGGAGACGAACAGATTATTTCTCAGATATTTATAGGTTTGAGATAAATAGTGGAATAGATATTCCCAGTCTAGGAATATCCCTACTTGGATAAAATTATTCAACCGTCAAGAAAATGAATAGTAAAAACATGAATACAACCACAAAACAAAAACTGACTTTTGAGGAATATCTCAATTATGATGATGGTACAGATAACCGTTATGAATTAGAAGACGGAGAATTAATTTTAATGAATCCTGCAACTGGTCGTCATGCACTGATAATTCGATTTTTAACAAATGCTTTTGAAGCAGAAATTAGTCTGCTGAATTTGCCTTGGCTTACTTTGGGAGGGGTGGGAGTACGAACATCTATTAATCGCTCCAGAATTCCCGATATTTCTGTAATCACAAGAGAGGAAATTATGAAATATTTAGATGTATCGGCAGTAATTGAATCAGCAGCTTTATTAGCTGTAGAAATTGTTAGTCCAGAGTCAAAAACAAGGGATTATAGGTTTAAACGTTCTGAGTATAGTGTGGTGGGAATTCCTGAATATTGGATTGTCGATTCAGCGGAGCAAAAGGTAATGATATTAAATTTAGTAGAGGGATTATATGAAGAGACAGAATATACAAGAGAAGAGCAAATTATTTCTCAGACATTTCCTGGTTTGAGATTAACAGTTGAACAGATATTGCAGGGTTGACATAAGATTTAAAACTAGACAAATATACTATGACACAACCACCAAACAAACCAAATCATCCAAACAAACCAAATCCATCAATTACCACTTCTCCGTCTAATCAGAATAAACATCAACAAAAACAATCCGATCGAAATACTGAAAATCGGAGAAGTGAAGATATAACTATGACAATGGTCAAAAAAATTGATGATTTGAAAACCTTGAAAGAGTATAAAATTCGTCACCTGGTAGAAGATACAGCTAAATTAGGAGAAACCCTTGTATCTAAAAAATTAAAGACTAATCAAATTCGGAAATTCTTGGATGCTGTTAAGCGTTTTAAATTACAGCTTCGAGTAAATCAAGAACTTAGTAAAGAGGATATTTTTGCCGAAAAAAAAGATGAGTTGCATATCCTCAGATATCAACTTGCTTATGCTGCTGCTAGACAACAAAAAAATAAAGATCCCGGTCCGGTTGAACCTTTGAAACAAGTTCTAGAAGCCGCAATTAAAAAAGTTACTGATTTAGAAGATTTTAATCGTTTTGTTCAACTTATTGAATCAATTGTTGCTTACCATAAAGCTGCTGGAGGAAAAGACCAATGACTGTATCGGAAAATAATAAACCTCTTTTGGGTAAAATTAAAATCACTACTATTCTATCAGTAGAAACTGGGTTACATATCGGAGGTGGAAGTGAAAATCTAGATATCGGAGGCTTAGATAAACCTGTAATTCGTGACCCAATAACTCGTCATCCTTATCTACCTGGATCATCTATAAAAGGTAAACTCCGCTCAACTACAGAACGCTTGTTCAACAAACCTGTTAATCGTTCGGGAGGCAGTAAGACATATCGCTATGAAAGTGATGATTTAGTAGATGGATTTACAGAAATTAAGGAGGAAAATAAGCCATCTGTCTTGATTTTTTATGATGGTGCTAGGAATTGTGAAGTTTGCCGGATATTTGGTTCGACGGGTATAGATTGTTGGGTTAAAAATAATCTGGTTGAATCAGAACAATTAGAAAAAATAGCTCATATTTCATCCAAAAGAATTCTCAGGGAAAATAATTCTAGATGGGGAATATTTTTGGGGGATAACGAAACAGATAGAGGAGATTTGTACAGTAAAGTCAGAGGGAGAAATTCACCTGCACGTTTAATTGTCCGTGACTGTCATTTACTCCCAGAATCTATTGAAAAACTTGAAGATATTGACAGTGCTTTATATATGACTGAGCGGAAATTTGAAAATGGAATAGACCGGATTACCGCAGCAGCTAACCCACGACAAATCGAACGAGTTCCAAAGGGAGCTAAGTTCAATTTTGAAATGATTTACACAGTTGAAAATAAGGAGCAAGTTGAGGAAGATATCAAGAATTTAGCCATTGCTCTGGCAATTTTGGAAGATGACGCTTTGGGTGGTCATGGGTCTAGGGGATATGGCAAAGTTAGGTTTAAAGACTTCAAATTTTTCTACCGAGATTTAAGTCAGTATCGTTTAGGTTCGGGCAATGGTCTAAATTTTAAAACTCCCATTGATACGAAAGATTGTACTGATGATTTATTAGAAAATTTTGGCAGTTTAAGAGATAAGATTCAGCAACGCTTACTACCAGGAAAGGAAGCATGAATTATGGGTGAATGGAAATTAATTAGATTAAACTTTGGGCGCAACCCCGTTCATTTTGGAGAATTAGGAATTGGCATTGAAGAGACTAGCGAACGAGTCAGGTCAGACAGTTTATTTAGTGCTTGGGTTAGTGCTTATGCGCGGTTGTTTGGCAAAGAGGCTGTTGAGGAAATGTTGGGAAATTTCATTAATCAAACAGAGCCTCCATTTCGCTTGAGTTCTACTTTGATTTATCGGCAAGTCGAGGGTAAAACTATCTACTATTTACCTCGTCCTTTGCAACGTCCTACTAATTACCCGAAAGATGATTTTGATTTTGCCAAAGAGTATAAAAAGTTGAATTATTTACCTTTGGAAGTTTGGCAACGTTGGTATCAGGGGGAGGGATGGCAAGAAACTGATAAAGCAGAACTTAGAGCCAGAGTTAAGAAGCTGAAAATAGAGTCTCAAGCACTCGAAAATTCTGGAACTTTTGGCTATAGTGAAGCCTTTGAAAAAGAGAAACTTCCTAAAATTGCTGTAGACCGTACTACCAGAGCGACTAATATTTATCAGACCGGATTTGTAAAATATAGCTCGAAAAAAAACGGCAATGATATTAAAATTCTGGCTGGTTTATATTTCCTAGTTTATTTTTCTGAACCAGATTTGCTGAATGGATTTTTGACAGTTTTAAATTTTCTGGGAGAAGAAGGTTTGGGAGGAGAAAGGTCTGGAGGTGCGGGTCAATTTCAAGTGGATGAAAAATTAGAGTTAACCCCTGAATGGAAAAATTTGATAGATTTTACCGATGGAAATTATCACAGTTTAATTAGTTTATTTTGGCAGCCTCAATTATCGATTGACTATTTAGAAGAAGCCAGTTATGAACTACACAGTCGTGGGGGATGGACTGCTGGTTCTCCCACTGG
>JBARXI010000670.1:0-11822 GCA_049647275.1 Microcoleaceae cyanobacterium | reverse complement strand
CGCCCCTACAGAATGGAAGCGAATAGTAGGGTGCGTTGCAACGCACCTACGCCAGAACTAGGATATATAAAGATGATGCGTCCGTAAATCCTGTAAAAATCAAACAGAATGTAACCTAAAAAATTTAGTTGGCAGTAGTAGATTATACTTTATGATTGAAAATAAAGATGAATCATCATGGATCTGGTCGTTATTCTAACTTATTTTAATTTTTCAAATAGTAAAAGTAGGTATATTGCACTTCTCAACACACTAGCTAACTTAAGTAACCAGGTTGATATAATTCTAGTTTGTTACGGTTTAGATATTGATAATATAGTTAGACAGAAGAATATTAAAATAATCAATATTCCATCTGCTTCTATGGTTTGGCAAAAATAAAGGTTCTATAACATAGCGTTATCCCATTTGAAGAAAGAGCATCAATATGTTGTTTGGGCTGATGCAGATATCCTTTTTACTAACAATAACTGGCAAGAGCAATTAAAAGAGAAACTGGAAACCTACCGACTCATTCAAATATTCAATCGAGTCGAAGATATAAAATTTGAGAATGGCAATTTTTCCCTAACTGGAATGAGTCGCCAATCTGTGGTCAATAGTTTCAATAGCGATATTACAGTTAATGATTATTTCAGTCAAAGTGGCATTAGTTTAAATCTCGGATGTAATCCAGGTTTTGGGTGGGGAGTAAAAGCAGACACTATTCGAGAGATAAGCTTCCCCGATTTTATGATTTTGGGAAGTGGCGACAAGGTTTTATTGGCCTCCGCTATGGGATATCATTCGGTTTTTATCAAAGAGCTATTTTTAAATCAGAAATTGTATAACCTATATTATTCTTGGGGAGACAAAATTTTTGATACTATTGAGGCCAAGGTTTCTTGTCTGGAAAATAAGATTTATCATATTGCTCAGGGAGATTATACAAATCGTCGCTATGGCGATCGCTACAAATTAATTGATGACGATCGGTTTGCGATCGCCGATCATCTAAAAATTAATGAATATGGAGCATGGCAATGGCACAATGAAAACAACGAGTATGCTATAAAAATCAGCAGATACTTTGATAAAAGAGGAGACTAAAGGATTGGAAATAGTCTTTTACCGAACTTCTGGTTGGTTTGACAATGAATCAGGGTCTACCAGTTGTACGGGGGTATTTGTCAACGATCGAGATATTGTTTTGTTTGACTTGGGCACTGGTGTTAGGAAAATAGACAGACAAAGCCTTTGTGATAAAAATGTCACTGTTATGCTTTCACACCTGCATTTAGACCACTGTTATGGGCTACATATTTTACCAATGTTTCAGCCGGCTTCTCTCACAATTATTATCCATGAAAGTCTAAAAAATTACTTGGAGACTTTGTTTTCTTTTCCATTTATGAAGCCGAGGGAGGAATTGGGGTTTCCCGTTGATATTCGAGCGGCTAAAGATACAACTTTGAATTTTGATAAGTTTGCTATAGAAACCAAAGCCTTAAAACATAATACTCCAGTTATTGGCGCTCAATTACAGTTAGAAAAAACATCCATTGGTTATTGTGTCGATAGTACCTTGTGTGATTCTCTCTTTGAGATAACCAAAGATTGCGAAATTCTTATTATTGAGTCAAGCTCAATTGCAGGAAAGAAAACTAATGGATTTCATCTTAACTTAGAGCAACTTAAGGAAGTGCTAACTGCTACCCATGCTGAGAAGGTGATTATAACTCATTTTGGAGCGCTTAAGTATCAAGATATTAAAACTAAAGAGTTGCTGTTTGCATCTATAAAAGAGTGTCATAACAATATTATTATGGCTGATGATGGTCTTGTGATCCGGAGTTGATTTATGGAAAGCGATATTAGTAAACACTGTATCATTATTGGTGGGATGAAATGTGGTACAACTTCCCTATTTCATTCCTTATCTAAAAACTGCCCATCAATCAATCCATCAAAAGTGAAAGATACTAAATTTTTTGTGGCTCAAGATAGAGGAGTAAACTGGGAAAAAGGTATAGATTGGTATTTAGAAATGTTTCGTGTTTTCAATGGAATTAAGCTGGAAGCTTCTACTCATTATACAAAGTATCCAGATTATCCAGGTGTTCCGGCGCGGATTAGGCAAGTCTTGAAAAATGTTAAATTAATTTATCTAGTTAGAGACCCATTGCAACGCTCAATTTCCCATTTTTTTCATAATTTGTTAGTCGATGGAGAACAGTTAGATATCAATGAAGAGCTTTCTACAATTCGCAATAAATATATTAATTATAGCGATTATTCCCTACAGTTATCTCAGTATTATGATTATTTTAAACCGGAGGATATTCTGATTATTAATATAGTTGAAGAAGAGTACCGAGAAAAGTCTTTAGAATCCTTAAAGCATTTTTTAGGAATAGAAATAAGTAATTCGTTTATACTAGATCGTAGTAACACTCTCAAAGGGAACTTTGTTAAAGCGAAAAAAAATATCAAAATTGAGCCAGACATCATTAATTCTTCAGAAAATGACATTGAGCTAGCTTTAAAATTCGGGTTGAGCCATGAAAATCTGAGAAAAATTATTCATCTTTGTACAGAAAACGCAGTAAAATTTCAAAAAACTTATCCATTTTCTATAGATAATTGGCTAGATAATTATAAAGCTTATTTCCTTTAGAAAATTTACCTAATAATTCAGGTTTAAAGCTTATCTTTGGCTATCGCACTACAAGGAAAAAAATCAAAACTTCTTTTAATTAATCCTCTTTTTTCAAGGATAAAATTTACTAATTCAACTTTTTTAGATAAGAGTTTTATTACGAATAGAAAACAGGATGCAGCCATACTGAATGGTTATATCAAGTCTTATTAATTAAATTTAATAAAAATGCTCTTACTTTTTTCAATTAAATGTTCTAATTCTTGCCTATTCATTGTTCTATAACAACTGTTATTTGTAGGTATTTCAAGAGGCATAATATTATAAATTATTTTTCAAAATAATTTTTAAAAAGCGGATTTAGTATGATTGTTAATTATTAATTGTTAATTGTTGAATCTGAAGATATACCAATGTCTATTACCAGAAAAATAGTTTATTATCCTGATGTTACCCTTGACGATCTAGATGCAGGAGCGATGATTGCTTATCCATTGCCAGATGGAAGCCATGCTTATTATGCAGTGCCAAATTTTCTGATTATTGGTGCACAGAAATGTGGCACTCGCGAACTGCATAGCTGGCTCGATCAACATCCAAATCTTAAAGGTGCGCCTCAAGAGTGCCATTTTTTTGATGAAGTCATAGATATAGAAACGGAATGGATACGCTATCTACTTAATCCTGCTTATTTATTATCAAGAGACAAGCAGCAGTTGTTATCTCGTTCTATTTATACATTTGAAAAAACACCAGCTTATTTAGACAAATGGAATCGAAATGTGCCTATTCCTAAACTCGTTCGTCGAATAATGCCTTCTGGAAAATTTATTGTTTTACTGAGAAATCCAACGGCACGAGCTTACTCAGCTTACCACATGGGACGGGTAAAACAAGAAGTAATAGGGGCAATTTCTGAGTATGTCTATACTGATTTTGTTTCGTTGATTAAAAGACGATTGTCAGCAAATAAACCAGATGCCTACGATCGCCTGTTAAGCGTAGGGCACTATGCCTTACATTTAGAAACGTGGTTGAAATATTTTTCACGAGAACAGTTATTGGTTGTGCTATTAGAAGATTTTCAGCGATCGCCTTTTGAAGTGATGGATAAAATTCTGACATTTCTCAAATTACCTCCCTTTGATTACCGACCATTAGCTGAAAAAAATTCCCGTGGCTTGTGGATTCTTCGAGGACAACCTTCTAAAGGAAACGCTCAACCCTACGAACCAATTCCACAGGAAGCAAAAGTATTATTAGATCAGTATTATACTCCTTGGAATCAAAAACTCAGGGAATTAATGCCAACAATAGATATTACATGGTGATAATTAACAATTAACAATTAATAATTAACAATTAACAATTACTTATCCTTAAAAAGAACAGGATTGACCAAGGCATCCTTTCAAAAATCAATAATTAACAATTAATAATTTATAATTAACAATTACTTATCCTTAAAAAGAACAGGATTGATTCAAAGGAAATTTTTTTCTTGTCTCTTTGTCGATTGGATGTGGCGGTCCCGTTCCGGGAACCCCATCCCACCCTACGGTTCGCTTTGCTTTACATATTGCCGAGCAAAACGACCGCTTTACCCCTTTAAAGGAGAGGCTTTAAACCTTAATTATTCGGTAAAAATAAGTTGTACAAATTCGATCTGAATTTTAATCCCTTGATTGTTCCTTCAAGATATTCAAACTAAGATATTTTTATGAGAAATTAAGCGAACATGGTATAATCATAAATGCGGTTTGCTAGTTCTATACCAATTTCGGCCAATCACTTTCACTTATTAACTAACTTATTAACTAACTATGCTCGAAACAATTACTAAACAAAGAGATGTTCAAATTGTGCTCATTGGCGAAGACACAAAAGTGCTACGCTCTCGCACTTGGGATAGACTAAAATTTGAAGTCGAATACTCCCTACAAAAAGGCACCACTGCTAACTCCTATCTCATCCAAGCTGAAAAAACTGCCATTATCGACCCACCTGGTGAATCATTTACTAAAAATTATTTAGACTCATTACAACTACGCCTTAATTGGCATCGGCTTGATTATTTAGTGCTTGGGCACTTTAACGCTAACCGTGGCGCTACCCTAAAAGCACTCTTAGCATTAGCACCTCAAATAACTTTTGTCTGCTCAAACCCCGCAGCTTTAACCCTCAAAGACTATTTTAAAGAAGAAGAGTTAAACATCAAAATAGTTAAAGGTGAAGATACTCTCGACTTAGGGGGTGGGCATCAATTACAATTTATCACCACTGCCACTCCTAAATGGCCGGATGGCTTGATGACTTACGACCCGAAAACTCAAATTTTGTTTACTGATAAATTTTTCGGCGCTCATGTTTGCGGAGACCAAATTTCTGATGAGGGGTGGAGTATCTACAGCGAAGATCGGCGTTTTTATTATGATGCTCTCCATGCTGCACAGGCAAGACAAGTGCTTTCTACTCTGGAAAAAATTTCCGACCTGAATGTGAAATTTTATACTCCCGGTCACGGGCCGATGGTACGTTATGGGATGACCGAGTTAACAAATTTGTATCGCAAGTGGAGTCAGGAACAAAATTCACGAGATTTAAATGTTGCCTTGCTTTATGCTTCGGCTTATGGTAATACTGCTACTATTGCTCAGGCGATCGCTAAGGGTTTAACTAAAGCGGGAGTGGGTGTCGAATCAATAAATTGTGAGGCTGCCACGTCTGATGAAATCAAGGAAGCAATTGAAAAATGTGATGGTTTTATTATCGGCTCCCCCACTCTCGGCGGTCACGCACCGACTCAAATTCAAACAGCTTTGGGTATTGTACTGAATACAGCTTCTAAGAGTAAATTAACTGGGGTATTTGGTTCGTTTGGTTGGAGTGGTGAGGCTATTGATATTTTGGAAACTAAGTTAAAGGATGCGGGTTATAAGTTTGGTTTTGAAACTATTCGGGTGAAGTTTAAGCCTGACGATCTGACGCTTCAAACTTCTAAGGAGGCAGCTATTGATTTTGCTCAGACGTTGATCAAGTCTCGGAAACTTCGCGCTCCTAAACCTTCTTCGACAAGTGCTTCGGGAAGCGATCGCACAGCTCAAGCTGTGGGGCGTGTGGTGGGGTCTTTGTGTGTGATGTCTGCCAGACGTGGGGATGTTACTAGTGCGATGTTAGCTTCTTGGGTTTCTCAGGCAACCTTTAATCCTCCTGGGGTAACTATTGCGGTGGCAAAAGACCGAGCGATCGAATCTTTGACTCATACGGGCGATCGCTTTGTGTTGAATATATTGGCTGAGGGTAAAGAATTGAGGAAGCATTTTATTAAATCTTTTGCACCGGGAGAAGACCGTTTTGTTGGGGTGGAAACGAAGGAAGCTGATAATGGTTGTCCGGTTTTAACGGGTGCTCTGGCTTATTTGGAATGTAAGGTGGCAAACAGGATGGAATGTGGCGACCATTGGTTGGTTTATGCTGTGATTGAGAATGGTGAGGTATTAAATGAAGGGGTGACTGCAGTGCATTTCCGCAAGTCTGGTAGTCATTATTGATTTTGTAGGAGCGGGTTTCTCAGCAAAGATACCTTTTTCAAATAGATTTATAGCAATTCGTTTAGCGCTGGTGAGAAATTTAGATCAAATCCAGTAGTATCGGTTAAAAATGTACAGAAACCGGGTTTGTATTAGATATCCCAGAATACTGATATCTGCTGACAGAAACCCGGTTTCCGACCGCGGTGCAGCTAGAAATTATATGACTCCAAAGCTAGCGGACATGATATTATATTATAATCAGGATTTTAGCTAGCGTGATTGTGAGGTTGTTTAACCGGATTTGATCTAAGGTGCGTTGCAACTGAGTGTACAAGTAGAGTTACTGTGTAAGTCCTAATTGTTAAAAAGCGATCGCTCCTGATTTAGTAGCCGTGTAAAAATAACCTGAACAGTTTTTTCGATGGAAGCTATATTTTACAATTTATACCAGATAACATTTGTAAAACTTATTCTTACATGACTCCTTAGAGTATTTTATATCATGTCCGGATAAGAGCGTGATCAAAAAACTTTCTCTTCCTTAATACATTAAAAGTATCTTCTCTTCCCTCCTGGATTCTGAATTCTGAATTCTGACTCCTGACTCCTACCTTTTTATTTATAACTATTCAACCGGACATGATATTAGAGAGCGATCGCCTCAGAAACTCTCACACTTTCCGCTTTGGCTTGAGTAGCAAACCTGCATCCAGAATTAAAAAGCTAAAGACTGATGAATTGTCCTCATTCTGCAACGCCCAATTTAAAGGTGTTAATCGCTGTTAGTTAATTTTGTTCCAGGTAAGTCGGCAAGTAATCATTCCCTTGATACACTTTTATTGCGCTTGAACAACAAACCTATACCTAATACCCCTAGACCAAATAGAGAACTAGGTTCAGGAATTGAAGTTTCCTCTATAGGTGGAGATTCTACTTCTAAGTTCAGAGTTGCTGAAGAAATCCGAACATCATCTTGCCAATTCCAAGGAATAGAGTTAGGAGCGTTAGAAGGGATAGAATTAGGAGTGTCAGAATTGAAAACCGATAGAATTTTCTCAGGAGTAAATCGATATTGCGGAGCATAAGGTCGAGGAGCGAAAAGATCAAGTTCAATGACACCTGTCTCTCCCACCGCAGGTATATCCGTATCGGGCACATCACGAATGAAAAAAGTAGGCCAGATTTCGCCCATGTTATCTATGTTGATGATACCTGTCGTGTCGGTTGATAAGGTAGCCATAGGTGTTATTGTCAGTGAAACTATTGCTGACAATAAAGGAGAACCTGAATCGATCAGATTCTTAAAAACATCTAGGTTAGGGTCTTGATTGAAATCAAAATTCCAAATAACTCTTTCATCGGCTCCATCACCTAAAAGACGCTCTTCACCATCAAGCCCATTGGAGGTAATAAGAAAATCTCCATCTTGTAGGGTTTCGGCTATAATTGTCTCTGTGTTGGGGTCATAGTTAACTGTGGAAGTGATAGATATTGCAACAGCATCTCCAGTGGTGAAGAAAGCTGTAGTTGCTAAAGTTATGGTTGTAGCAAATATTTGACGGACAAAGGGAAAGACTGACTTGAATTGGTTAGACATATAATTCTCCTGGTTTGAAATTAAAGTTAGGTTTGTGAGATTGTGAAAAAGCGATCACTACCGCTTGTATAATATAGAGTACTTCTGGTTTATTTAGAGATTATTTGAAAATTCCAAGGTTGTGGATCGCATGCAGAGCCATCATAATTTCTATTGATTTGACGTAATTGGCATTTTACTCTTCGACCTATACGGTTTGCCAGACTTGAGCAACTTAGTCCAGCAGCACCCTGATGTGCCATGCAAGACTTTATAGCAATAGTGTTGTAATTGTAACCATCTTCACAATAACAGCCAAGAGTCCACCAAACACCTTGTAAATTATCGAAAATTGAGTTTGGGATATCTCTCACAAAGCCACTTATTTCTTTGCCCTTGCGACGAACACCATTTGTAACACTCCAGACACCAATCCAAGTATATCTTCCTTTATGGCCATAATGGTAGGCTGCTCCAAATTGTGTTGAATCTGAACTAAACCTACCCGCCTTTACGTCATTTTGTGTTCTGCCACGTTGCTCACGAGTACTAAAAATTACTCGACCTGTATCTCTGTTTTTTATTTGATAATGTAAGCCTTTACTACCGATCTGAATAAGAGTAGCTTCATATTTGCCGTTTGGTGAAACTATTGAACTTGGTGGTCTTGAGAAAGATGGTAGTGCATGAAAGACAAAAATTATAGACAGTAGAAAGCTTAAAAATGCTAAACCGATATAACTACTTTTCAGCATATTGTGCAATCCTTTGAAAAGAATTTTGCTCTTAAAAAATTCATAACCATACTCCTAAATATAGCGCTTCTGGCTCGTGTCGTTACAACTTAATCGCCCAGGGTAAAGACCAGGGAGAACATACAAAAAATAATTTGTCAATACTCCAGATCGAAGTGCTATAAATTTGATTATTTTACCCAAGGGGGGCGATCGCTTCTTACTCAGAACATCAATAGAGCGATCGCGGAGCAGAACAAAATTCTATCGCCCTTTCAATCAAATTTAAGCAGTCTGATTACACTGATATAGGGTATTTTCAATAATGTAGATTGGCAATAAAGCAGACTTTTGAACCTACATTTCTTGTTTTTGATTGCGCTTCTAGGAACTAGCTCCGATACCACCAAAGGCTAGTAGACCTAAAATGGTAGTAGGTTCAGGTACATCTTCAGGCTCGACAGGCTCTACTCCAATAGGGTTAAAAGAATCATCAAATTGTAAATTTAAAATATCGTGAGTGCCACCAGCAGCACCAGTACCAGAGGTGAAACCAATATAAGCATCTGTTTGTCCTAAAATATTAATAAGATCGACTGTTGAGGAAAGGTCGGCATCTTCTGGTCGTTCATTATTTTCTGAAAAACGCACTTCTAGTAAGTCTGTTGCTCCATTATAGTCAACCCAAACACTCCAAATATCACCATTATTGAAGCGTGTAGGGACATTTTTACTAACCTTAGAAATCATATAACCATCAAGATTAATACCAACATGATTTCCGTTGTTTCCATCATAATCTCCATTATTCCAAGTATCAAATTCTATTCCAAGACTGTTGAGAATACCTGCGTAACCAATACCTCCACCATCACTACCAGCGCTATTAGATTCTGCTTGAATGGCAAATACCACTCCATCTGCTCCCTGTCCATCGTCATCAGAGTCACCTAAAGGATTAGTAATTTGGAACTGGAAAGCACTAGAAAAAGAAGCATTATTACTTAAGGAAATAGTATCGGTTGTAAAAGCACTACCACTTTGCTCCAAATTATCTGTAAGGCGTAAAACACTATTGTTAACTACTTTGGCTGAATTATTCAAACTCCATCCAGTAGTGTCAGAAAAATCACGAAAATCTATACTTGCAGCATTTGCACCAGAAATAACAGTTAAGGCAGTTATTGCAGCGCTAGCAGTAGTTATTGATAGTTTTTTAAGCGTGATAGGTAACATTTGTTTGAATTGAATAGTCATAGAGACTCCTGGTTATGAAAATTTGCTGTGTGAACAGTAAGAAACTATTATTAACTGTGACGATAGACAAACTTGAGAACTACAATCTAATTTAAGTAGTCCCACGGTTGTAAAATCACTAACTCAAATACATAAATTTTGGCCCCCTATGGATAAATTAATTAGATAATGAATTTGGAGGCTGGTTTAAAGCCTACATTTATATATCAGCCTCAGAGAAAAAAATCGTGCAAAATTAAATTTGAACTAGCCTACATTTATATATCAGCCCTAGAGAAAAAAATCGTGCAAAATTTCAGCGAAGTAATTGTAAACAATTGTTACCGATCAGTGTCCAGGTAGAGGCGATCGCCAGTATTATAAGAAACCGGGTTTATGGGAGGCAGATGTCAGTATAGTAGGGTATCTAATACAAACCCGGTTTCGATGATGCGTAATCTCGATGGTAAAATGAAAAAATTTGAATTATTAGCATGGTTAAGCAAATATCGCTCAGAATTGCAGCAATATGGGGTAAAATCTATAGCAGTATTTGGTTCTGTAGCAAGGGACGAAGCAACCCCAACAAGTGATATTGATTTGTTAGTAGAGTTTGAGGGAGTAGCAACTTTTGATTGCTATATGGATTTGAAATTTTATCTAGAGGACAATTTGGGGCAACCTATAGATTTAGTTATCAAAAATATGTTAAAACCTCAGATCAAAGAAAGCGTGTTACAAGAGGCGATATATGTCTCGTAATTTACAGTTATATTTTGAAGATATTATTGTAGCGAGTGATAAAGTGATGCGCTACACAGAGGGAATGGGGTTGAGAGAATTTGTCGCAGACGAGCGCACGTTTGATGCTGTAGTACGAAACTTGCAAATTATTGGTGAAGCTGTTAAACAAATTCCTCCAGAAATGAGGTCGCGCTACCCACAGGTTGAATGGCGTAAAATTGCCTGGTTGCGCGATGTATTAGCTCATGCTTATTTTAGTTTACAGGATGAGATGATTTGGGTTCTTGTTCAGACTAAAATACCAGAGTTGCTTGTGGAGGTTCGGATAATTGTTAATCAAGAGTTTAATTAATTGTTGAAAATTATTCAGATGATTTTTGCTGAGGAAATTGTCTAATGGAAAGGTTGATTTATTTGCTGGAAATATTAGGTTTTTGGAAAGAAACCAGGTTAGTTGGAGTTGATTTTAGTCTGCAAAAAAAACCTGGTTTATTGGTTCAGTTTTCTTAAAAAACAATAACGCTTAGATTATCTGGAATAAATACCGACTCAATAAGATCGTCAGGTTGTACATCTCTAACAATAGCCAGAAATGACTCATTAAATTCAATTAATGTTGATGAAGCTGTTGCTAGGTCATCTAATTCTAAGTCTACAGGGGTTAAGGTTAAGTTAGATGCCACAACGTTTGCCGGAAGCATCAATTTATCAACGTCTGGATTAAAGTCTACGATGACATCAGCATCTTCTTCATTGGTTGCAGCAGCTAAAGCACCGGAAATCACAAACACATCAGCACCATCGTTACCAGTTAATATATCTTGACCTCTGTCACCTGATAAGGTATCGTTGCCATCTCGACCAAATAAAACATCATCTTCTTTCCCTCCGAAAATCACATCATCCCCATCTCCACCTGCTAAAGTGTCGTTGTTATTATTTCCTGAGAGGCTATCGCTACCTTCACCTCCATCTAAACTATCAGAACCTCTACCACCCCATAAAATATCTGGTCCACCTTCACCAAGAAGGCTATCTGCTCCTCTGTTTCCGATGATTTGTTCTCCGCTATTTTGGCCTGTAATTTGGTCATTGCCAGAAAGAGCTTGAACATCGATCTGATCTCCGGGGATAGTTTCTACGTCGTCATCGTTGCTAAACAAATATACAGTGCGATTGTCGAATTCGTTAACAGCGTTTTCGGTTACGCCACCAACAGGATTTCCAGGATCGCTGTCATCGGATCGGGGGCTAATAATAGAAACTACTGCATTGGGTTCTGGGCTGCTCGTGGGTGCAGGAGTGACTGGAGGCTCAGTGGGTGGGGGTGTAGGAGAAATAGTCGGTCCGGGGCCTTCAGT
>JBARXI010000669.1:0-1794 GCA_049647275.1 Microcoleaceae cyanobacterium | reverse complement strand
ACAGGCGCATATTTGAAGGTGGTAATAATTGAGGGATTGGAATTTTTACCATCCTCACTAGGAATAGTAAAGAATGGAACACCATAATCTTCCCCAGTGATGATATCTTTAATCTCACTTTGTGAGCTATCAGGAGAAGCAACAGCAACTATGAGTCCATCACGAAAGTCAACAATTTGTTCTTGGCCTGGAACAAATTCTTCCCCATTCCAGACACCTTTAGTCGTATCGGTGTAATTGTTTTGTTCTGTAATGTCTATCAGATAATTACCGAATTCATCTGTCTGAGTAAATACTTCACCTTCATCCCAAGTTAAATTTCTATTGGTATCGAAAAAGATATAAGCATCATCTAAAGGTCCAGCTAGTGCTGTTCCTGTTGTTACTTCTCGATCTAGCTGAATAGCTGCGTTTCTTCTTTGTTCTGCCTCTTCTTCACTCAATTCTTGATAGTTTTCTACATCGAAAAATAAAGCTCTGGCGTCTGGATAACTTTTATTCAAATCTTCTGATACTGATTGATTTTTGTTAGGATATGAATTAGGATCGAGAAATTTATCAATAGTTAAATCTTTTACTATTGGATTGCTCCCTTTTGACTCACCTAAGAAAACTTTTTTGTCAAATAAATCTGTTGTAAATTCAAACGCATAGCTATGGTATGCTGTACCAAAATCAAACAATGTGTTGTCAACATTAGGATGATTGTATTGTGCAGGACCTCCGATTAACCTATTCTTATATTCTGCATTGAGGTATAGGTCAAAGTTACCCAAAGCACCATCATATCCTAATGTCCCTGATGTATGGATAGCATAAACATTGTCCGCATCATCTGGGGAAAGTCGCCCATTAGTTTCAATATCTTGATAATCAGGTCCAGCAGGGTCCATACCAATAATCTGCTCAATTCCTTTTACCTTTTGCCCAGCTATTCCAGAAACATGAGCACCAAGACTGTGACCTATTAAATTTACTTTCTCAGGACTTAATTCATTGTTTTTGATATAGTTTGCTATATCTTGACTAACTTTGGGAACGCTACCTCTTGCATTCTTATAAGCAAACAAGGGGTTGGCTAAAATAGTGTAATTGTTTTCATACCAATCTACAACAACAACATTAGCGTTCGGATCGAATTTTTGAATCGCTTTTGCTTGGTTTATTTGCCATTCATTGATTTTATCTTTAATCCAGTTATTTCCTTTTCCATCCTGAAATCCATGTGTCACAAAATATGTATTTTGCTGTTTATCAATTGTTCCAAATGCATCCCTGTTTCCGTTTTTGTCTATGATATGAAACCAAGTAGCATTAATCACATCATTACCACCACTCAAACCTCCTGGAATGGAAAGTTTATTAGAAATATCTACTGTAACATCAGTTTCCGTAACATTAAATTTCTTTTCTTCATTTTTAAGCCAGACCGATTGTGAGGATTTATAATACTTCTCACCATCAAAGAGGGTTAAAGATTTTACATTCCAATCATCGCCGATCCATCCTTTTTTTTCTTTCTTCAGCTCTACTGATTCTAAGTTGCCAATATTCAATTGTCCTAGATAAAAAACTTGATTGGCTCCCCTGGACATTCCAGTATCGTTAATCTGCGTGAGAGGGATGTATTGAGTTTCTCCATTACTGCCATGAAGCTTTATTTGAACTTCATCCTTTGTTTTATCATCCCAGAATGTAGAACCTGTTTCTACATTAATAGTGTAAAATTTATTACTCATAAGTTTACTCTTAAGACTAATGTTTGCATGATGCCGCTGTAATCTAATTTAATGC
>JBARXI010000668.1:0-1518 GCA_049647275.1 Microcoleaceae cyanobacterium | reverse complement strand
GTGTGGGGAGTGTGGGGGGTCAAAACCTGCTGATACAACCCCAATAACCGACTCGCCCGTTTTTCATTGAATAAAAGGCGATCGCGAATTGTCTTTAAATGTTCTGGGTCATCATGCACCTGCCAATTGTCTATTATTCTCTGTCTCACCAAATCGGCCACCCATTCTGTCTCCTGGCCATCAGGTACTATTTCTGGACTATTGCTAATTAATTTACAAACTTTCTGGGTCAAAAACGGCTGGCCTCCGGTCCAATCTAATACTACCTCCATTAACTTATTAATATTGGCAGTTTTGTAAATTAAACCTTTTGCTAATGGCTCTACTTCAGCTAACCGAAAACCTGTTAATTTTATCGGTATACCAATATTAAAAGGAGTGCGTTTTTTATCTTTAATTAAATCTGCGGGAGTTGCCACTCCAATCATGGCAAAAGTTAACCGTTGATAATCAGGATTATCTGCCCGTTTGTTATAACAATCTCGAACAACTGCAAAAAAATCATCAATATTAAAAGGTAAGCTGAGGGTACTATCTATTTCATCAATGAAAATCACAATATGTTGAGAAATTGCAGGCAATAAAAATTTACCGATAAACTTACTAAATCGTTTGACATTAGAGAGTTTAATATTAGCCTTCCACCATTCCTCAATATCAAAATTATCATCTAAATTTAAGCCAGTTAAAATAGTATAAATAATACTGGCATACCATTCTGAGGGAGTAATATCATAAGTACCAATTTCTGTCATATCAATACTAAGGCAAGCAATATTTTCTTGTTTTAAACGTTGCATGGTTTTCACCCGCAAACTAGACTTACCCATTTGACGGGAATTTAAAACATAGCAAAATTCTCCGTTTTTTAAACCTTGATATAAATCATCATCAGCTTTTCTTTTCACATAAGTTATAGCGTTAAGTGGCAGACTTCCACCAATATAATATTCGTAATTATTCATAATTAATTATTGTAGGGTGTGTTAGACGGCTAAAATTTAGACTGTGAAAGATATTGAAAAATCCGTCGTAACGCACCATTTTAGTTAATTATTGTAGGGTGTGTTAGACGGCTAAAATTTAGACTGTAAAAGATATTGAAAAATCCGTCGTAACGCACCATTTTAGTTAATTATTGTAGGGTGTGTTAGTAAAAGATATTGAAAAATCCGTCGTAACGCACCATTTTAGATGTGTCAGTCCAATAGATTGCTTCCTTCCACTCCGTTCCAGTCGCTTCGGACATAGTGACATTTAATTAAGCGGGGCTACTTAAATTAGCTTGTTGGGTTTTACTATCGCTCTACCCAACCTACTTTCTCATTTTAACTTTATTGCTTTTTCCCGAGATTTCCATCAACAAACTAAAGCATCGTAGTAATATTGTCTGAAATTTTTATAAATTAGCTTGTTGGGTTTTACTATCGCTCTACCCAACCTACTTTCTCATTTTAACCTGATTGCTTTTTCCCGAGATTTCCATCAACAAACTAAAGCATCATAGTAATATTGTCT
>JBARXI010000667.1:0-6630 GCA_049647275.1 Microcoleaceae cyanobacterium | reverse complement strand
TTTTGTTCTTGTTGTTGCTTTCTGGGTTATTTTCAGAATTCTCTACATTAGTTTTGTTCTTGTTGTTGCTTTCTGAATTATTTTCAGAATTCTCTACATTATTTGTTGAATTTAATGTCATATTGCTATAAATATTTAATGTTTTTCAAGCTAATGTACTTAAATTTATAATTAGTTTTTATTGTTGATATAGCTATGTAAATTAAAGTTTTATATATCTTAATTATCTGACAAATGTTCTGTTAATTCAAGTAGTAAAAAGTTCAATGTAGTACCAAAATTAAAACTTTTCACCCACTCAATAAACATACTAAAAAGTAACTTTTAGTTTTTCCTGGTTGCAAAAGGTTGTAAAAAGTGTCATAATTGCTATAAATTTTAACTTCCTAACCAGACCAATGAATTTTAAGCCAATATTTCAGTGGGCTGATAATCTAGTATTTGCTAAAACGGGAAAGCATTTAACTAGCTTACAACAAACAATCTTAGAAGGCGTTCTATCTAGCCAGAAATACGGAGATATTGCTAAAAACTTTAACTGTTCTGAAAATCATGTCAAAAGAGTCGCTTCGGAGTTATGGCAGATTTTTTCAGAATCCTTGGGAGAAGATATTAATAAATCAAATTTCCGCGCTACTGTAGATAGATTACAAGTTTATAACCTCTCAAATTCTTGGCAAGATTCTATTCAAATTAATAGTGTAAACTTCTGTGCAGACACCCTACATTCAACACAACTAGAAAAAATATCTAACACAGAAAATCAACCACCGACAAAACCCCAAAAATCAACTAACATTCCCCCTATCTCAAAATTTTATGGACGTATTAATGAACTGATCAAATTGAAAACTTGGATATGTCAAGACCACTGTCGAGTGGTGACAATATTGGGAATCTGTGGCATCGGAAAAACCACTCTTTCTCGTTATCTTGTTTCCCAAATAACTGATAATTTTAATGCAGTAATTTGGTGCAGCCTCCGCACATCTCCATCCCTAGATGCTCTGCTAAAAATATTAATTAAATCTATTACAAATCAACCGAAAATTGAATTGCCAGCTCATACTGAAGAAAAATTATCCATATTAATAGACTATTTGCGATCGCAACGTTATCTAATTATTCTTGATGATGTACAAACCATTCTCCAAAGCGAAAAATTAGTCGGTAACTATCGCCCTAACTATGAAAATTATGGTACATTTTTTCAAGTTTTATGTGAAGCACCCCACCAGAGTTGTCTAATTCTCAAAAGTTGGGAAGCGCCGAGAGAAATTATTGCTTTAACAGGAGAAAATTTCCCCGTTCGTAGTTTATATCTTCAGGGTTTAGGAATAGCAGCCAAAGAAATTTTGCGGTCAAATAAATTACAGGATGAGGCACAGTGGGAAAAGCTAATTCAGACTTATCAAGGTCATCCCCTATGGTTAAAATTTGTAGCAGATATGATTCGAGATTTATTCGGCGGAAAAGTGGGAGAGTTTATCAAATATGATGCTCTAATTTTAGGAGAAGATTTACTAGCAAGTTGTACAAAAATCTGGCAACGTTTATCAGCCAATGAAAAAAAGATAATGGTTTGTTTGAGCGAACAAAATTGCCCCGTGGGAATTTCCCAACTGTTAGAAAATGTTCCTGTATCTGGAATTGAATTGCTGAATATCTTGCAGTCTTTATCTCGGCGAGAGCTGATAGAAAAGCCGTTAAAAACGAGAGAAGTTTTATTTACAGTTCCACCTGTGATTAAATATTATACAAATTTTCAAGCAAGTCATAAATAGAAAGCGCTCGCCGATAAATTTTATGATATTAGTGCCTGCCCAACAGTAATAAAATACAAAAACTTGTCAAATAAAAATAATTGTGCCTTAATAACTAAGATATCCCTACTAAATACATAACTCATGGTAGAAATTACTGACCTGTTTGACGAAAACTTTTATCTAGCTGACAACCCTGAAGTTGCAGAAGCAATAAACAATAATATCCTACAAAATGGCTTCGACCACTTTATTCAATTCGGTCAATTTGAAGGACGCGACCCCAGTATTTTTTTTGATACTAACTTTTATTTAACCAATAACCCAGACATTGCAACTTTATTTCAACAAAATTCAATTATTCCAATTCAACATTTCATTCAATTCGGTCAATTAGAAAATCGTGACCCTAACCCTGAATTTAATACCAATCTTTATCTACAAGAAAATCCTGGTGTTGCTGATGCAGTTCAACAAAGAATATTAACTCCCATCGAACATTTTATTAATTTTGGTATTGCCGAAAATCGGTTATTCTCCCAAAATTTCATCGGTACAATATTTGATGTAGTTGTTACCAGCGCTGCAAATAATGGTAATAATGCAGCCCTTCGTTTTGATGGTTTAACTGGTCGATTAATTGGTAATTTTTCTAATAGCGGAGAATTAACCGACCCCAGAGATATTGTACAGACAATTGATGAGTCTAATACTGTTTTAATTAATAGTGGAAATGACGATATTTTACGTTTCGATTCTACAACAGGAAACTTTATTGAAACATTTACAGAATTTCCCGAACTAAATGGCGGAGGTGCTGTTTTTGGACCCGATAATAATTATTATGTAGGAGCACGTTCCTTAGGAGAAATTTTACGCTTTAACGGTCAAAATGGAGATTTTATTGATGAGTTTATTCCCTCAGAATTAGTCGATTTTCCCAGAGGTTTTGTATTTGGTTCGGATGGTAATTTTTACTTAGGAAATGGTGCTGACCCGACCACAGGTGGTGGGGGAGGTACAGTTATTCAATATGATGGTCTGACCGGTGAGGTATTGAATTCTAGTTTTGTTAATGACCCGGAGTTAAGCCCTCTAGATGTGATTAATGGTCTGGATGGCAATATTTATGTCAGCAGTGAATTTCCTTTTGGTCAGGAGAATTCGGTAGGTACGGTTCGCGTGTATGATATTGATACGGGAGGGTTGTTAGATGTGCTTGATGCTGGTGTGGATACAGAGGGAGTCGCGAGATTGGATGCGCCAAGAGGTTTAGGTTTTGGGCCTGATGGTAATCTTTATACTAGCAGCACTGGTACTGCTAGTGTGGTTCGTTTTGATGGTGCAACTGGTGATTTTATTGATGTGTTTGTTGATTTTCCTTTGTTGAATGGTCAAGCATTAAATTTTGTTCCTGCGGAAAATTAAGCTCTGTTAATTAATTGATGATACAGTAGGGAAAAGTTAAGGGTATCTGGCAACCCAACAAAAGCTTATTTATTAGGTAGTTAGGTCGAATTAAATAGAAAATGTTTGTTAGAGGAAATAGGGAATACCGGAGCTGAAATTAAACAATTTATCTCACCTTACCTGACACCTCCCTCTTGGTTTTATCTTTATTTATACTCACCTATTAGGTCATCAATTTTGTGTTAAGGAATAGTAATTTGGCAGAAGAATTTTATTTAGCAGTTTTTCGATCCACTATTCCTGTGTTCTATCTTGATAGACCACTACTTATATGAAATACTAAAATTTTGGCTAGATATCCCTCCCCTTTTTTAAGGGAGGTTAGGGTGGATATTTCGTAGCATTGTTTTTCAGATTTAATATTATTTGTTGGGTTTTCTCTTTATCCTGCGGATAAGCTGCGCTAACAAAGACGCTTGGCGTTGGTGATCGCCTTTCCTCTGGACAAACGTTCCTCAACCCAACCTACATTAGGTACATTAACTGTTCTGTTTAATTATTAAATTTATGGTTATGGATGAAGGAGTAATTAAATATCATTGTCATTGGATTAAAGGAGAATCTGTGGCAAGCGAGGGCATTATAGAGCTAATGAAAAAACGTGATTTAATGCGTTCATTGGGATTAATTGGGGTTTATGAAAATGGCATTGGTTTTGGTAATGTTAGTCAAAGAATAAATAACTCCAATCAGTTAATAATTTCGGGAACTCAAACTGCACATTTGCCAACTTTAACACCGGAATATTACACGGTGGTTACTGATTTTAATATTGAGGAAAATAGTCTGACTTGTTGCGGACCTGTAAAAGCTTCTTCTGAGTCTTTAACTCATGCTGCTATTTATTATTATCAACCGGAAATTATGGGGATTATTCATATTCATAATCCTCAACTTTGGCAGGAATTAATGTTTAAAGTTCCTACTTCTAATAAAGATGTACCTTATGGAACTCCACAAATGGCAAAAGAAATGTTTCGTTTGTTTGATGAGGAGAATTTAGGAGATGAAAAAATATTGGTAATGGCTGGTCATGAGGATGGGATAATTTGTTTTGGGAAAGATTTAGATGAGGCGAGTAATATAGTGCTACGCGCAACTCAGAAGTCAGAAGTCAGAAGTCAGAAGTAATATATGACAATGAATTGAAGAATTGAAATGTATTCTTTCTCCTGATTCGTTTTAATCCCTAATAGGGATTTATGAAAAAGGAAAGGTTTATCAGATTCAGATAATTTCCTACTCAAGTTTGTTTCAATCCCTAATAGGGATTTATGAAAAAGGAAAGCAAGCGCTGGAAGGACCTGCTATTGAAGTTACTTAATGTTTCAATCCCTAATAGGGATTTATGAAAAAGGAAAGGTAGTAATGATAATGAAAACTCCACTGTTCGATTCCGTTTCAATCCCTAATAGGGATTTATGAAAAAGGAAAGAATCCATAAGTATTATTTTGAGATAATTTACTTTTAGTTTCAATCCCTAATAGGGATTTATGAAAAAGGAAAGATACCCCTAGCGTTAGTAGAGGCAAAACGTATGTGTTTCAATCCCTAATAGGGATTTATGAAAAAGGAAAGGGCTTAATATTTTGGATTTTTTTGTCCTTTGTCACGTTTCAATCCCTAATAGGGATTTATGAAAAAGGAAAGCTGGTCATTTCAACCGCTTGCTGGGCAGCTTCTGGTTTCAATCCCTAATAGGGATTTATGAAAAAGGAAAGTATTTAAGAACCAAGCGGGTTTTCTCAAAAGATGTTGAGTTTCAATCCCTAATAGGGATTTATGAAAAAGGAAAGTCCGTCTCTGAAAACCCAGTCCTAGACTAAATCTCCCAATCATTTCTGGCAGAACTAATCTAAAACTTAAATTTCAGCCATTGGACATCAAGGAATACAACCCCGTCCAAGACCAGAAACTATTGAATTATCAAGGTTCTAGAATTTTGGCAAAACCCCCAGGAATTTCGACCCCGCTATAGATCTGCCAAATCTTACGATATCTATAGGATAAAATATCAAACTAAATTTGTCTAGGCAGTTTGCCAAAATTTTTCTAAAATACTGAGAAACTCAAACTATCAGGATTTTTCCGGTAATTTACAACCGTCTAAATTAGCATTTTCCAGATTCGCATTCTCCAGATTCACATTCTCTAAATTAGCATCCTGCAGATTTGCAGATTCTAAATTAGCATTACTCAAATCAGCACCAAAAAAATTAATCCTACTCAGATTCGCATCCCATAATTCTGCATATTGTAAATTAGCATCTTTCAGGTCAGCTTCCTGAAGATTAGCACCACTAAAATTAGCATTTTTCAGATTGGCTTCCTGTAAATTTACTCTTTTCAAATTAACATGACTCAGATTCGCATTTTTGAGAATAATCTGACTCAAATTAGCATGACTAAAATCAACACCTTTTAAATTGGCATAACTTAAATTTGCCTGACTTAAGTTGGCATTTTGAAAATTAGCATGGCTGAGATATATATCTACTAAATACATCCCACTCAAGTTAACATTACTGAGGTTAACTCCCCACATAAAAGCATTACTAAAATCAGCACCAATCAAACAAGCTTCACTAAAATTACAACAGCTTAAATAAGCATCTGTAAAATCAGCATTTTGTAAATTAGCCTTGCTGAAATTTGTATTTCTCAAATTAGCGTTTTTGAGGTTAGCTGAACTTAAATTAATCCCAGTCAAATTAGCATCAATTAATTCAGTATCACTGAGATTCGCCCGAATAAATTTCCGATTACCATTTGCATATAACTCCAAGAGTCTAGATGCCTCCCACTGATATTCTGATAATGCCTGTATAACTTGAGACTCTTCTATTTCCTGCAAGATAGAATAGGCTCCCCATTGTATTTTTTTTGACTTATCTTGCAACGCTTCAATTACTAACTCTAGGTTAATTTTTTGCGCTGCTATTGCTGCAGATAATGTAGCTATGCTATTAGCTGCCAATAATTGTTTGACATCTTCTATAGTATTGAAATCAATTAGATTATGATTTTTGTTCATTATCAAGAAGGAAGGCGAAAGGAGGAAGAAAGATGAAACAATTCTTAGAGCCTTGGAATAAAATTTTAGGCGTTGGTGAATGATTGTATGATTTTTAGTAGTCAGTAGTTAAAACAGCTTTTTTCCCTACTATTGGGACTTACACAAAATCAAGCCAGAAAATAAGCTCAAATATAGATAGGCAGAGGCTTTTACGTCAAAAAGGTATAAATCCTGAATAAGCACGAGTTCTAGCGATTTTTAAGGCATCGACGTAATTCCCAACTCTTGACTGACTTTAAAGCATTTTTCCTGGCAAAAAATGTCTAAGTACCACTATCAATCTTACTCCGAACCGAATTTCATACCTTATTTCACCAATG
>JBARXI010000666.1:0-2560 GCA_049647275.1 Microcoleaceae cyanobacterium | reverse complement strand
GCAACAAGTCTATTATCAGGACTTACGCAAATTGACTTTTAAAGCACCATTTGTAGGGGCGAATGGCATTCGCCCTTATATGTATAGTCTCTGCGTAAGTCCTGTTATATAAATAGGGAAGTTACACACAACCTCCCCTCCTTAATGAAGTCAGAAGTCAGAAGTTAACCCACCCCTAACCCCTCCGGTGGAGGGGAAGTAGGAGATTTGAGCAACCCTCCAAAAATATTTCGCAAATTTGGGGTAGCGCAACCCAATTATTTTGAGAAATCAAGCTATAGCAGTCTAAGCAAAGCTTAGGAAATATCAAAAGCTTAAAACTCAGACAACGGAAGATTCTTCCTTCTCTGCTAAATAACTAAACGCCTTCTTCCTTCTTCCTTCTTCCTTCTTCCTTCTTCCTTCTACTACACCACAAAATTAACTAATTTTCCAGGCACGACAATTACCTTTTTAATCTCCTTACCCTCCAAATGACGTTGTGCTACTTCCGACTCTCGCGCTAACTTTTCCAAAGTCGCCTTATCTGCTTTTGCTGACACCTGAATAGTACCCCTAGTTTTCCCCTTAATCTGAATTACCAAGGTAATTTCATCTACAACCAAAGCATCCGGGTCAAACTTAGGCCAAGGGTAGGTATGCACTGAACCAAAATTACCAGCAACTTGCCACAACTCTTCAATAATATGAGGTGCAAACGGCGCTAACAACAACAGCAAAGTTTCCAAACCTTCGGCATAAATAGGCGAATCTTTGCAACTAGCATCAGCAAGAGCATTACTCAACTTCATCATTTCAGAAACAGCAGTATTAAACTGATAATCTCCATCTAAATCTTCTGTCACTTCCTTAATAGCAATATTCACCGCCCGTCGTACATCTTTCTCTGCTTTAGTTAGCTCTCTAGCAAACCTAGTTTCAATCCAATTCAAGCCTTTCTGCAAATCATCCTTAGTCTCTTGTTGAGTTTCTGGATGATTAAATTTTTCTTCTATTGCAGCTTTCACATCAGCAGCAGCATAAACTTTAACCACATTTTTGAGTTTAAAGGCAGAAATATTTTTAGTAATTTCAGCAATTAAATACCTAGACCAACCCAAGTCTTTCAAGTCTGCTTGAGTGACACCGCTATTTTTTACTTTCGACTCACTTAAACTATTATTCGCAGCAAACTCCGTTGCCAACGACCACACTCGGTTAAGGAAACGAAACTGCCCTTGCACGTCAGCATCATCCCACTCTAAATCTTTTTCCGGTGGAGCTTTAAACAAGATAAACATCCGCGCCGTATCAGCTCCATATTTTCCCATTACATCCAAGGGGTCAACACCGTTATATTTAGATTTAGACATCTTCTCAAAGAAGACTTCCAACTCATCACCAGTTTTCGGGTCTTTGGGGTCTTCCGGGTTGACATCTGCAAAAGGAATATATTTACTCGTCACCGGATTTTTGTAAGTTACACCTTGCACCATTCCTTGAGTTAACAAACGTTGGAAGGGTTCGTCAAAATTGCACAAACCTCTGTCGCGCAAAACCTTAGTAAAAAATCGCGAATACAACAAATGCAAAATTGCGTGTTCGATACCACCCACATATTGGTCTACAGGCAACCAGTCATTTACCACTTCTGAGTCAAACACCTGTTGTTCGTTCGTCGCATCTGGATAACGCAAATAATACCAAGACGAATCAATAAAAGTATCCATCGTATCCGTTTCCCGTTTTGCCGGAGTGCCACAACTCGGACAAGGAACATTCACCCAGTCTGACAATTTTGCCAAGGGTGACGGACCGCGACCAGAAAATTCTACACTATCTGGCAAGTTCACAGGTAAATCTGCATCTGGTACAGGTACGGTGCCACATTTAGGACAATGAATAATAGGTATTGGTGCGCCCCAGTAACGTTGTCTAGAAATTAACCAATCTCGCAAACGATATTGTACCCGACCTTCCCCATAACCTTCATCTTCAGCAAGTTCAATAATGGCTTTTTTGGCGAAAGTAGATTTTTCACCATTAAACGGACCGGAGTTCACCATAATACCAACATCGGTATAAGCATCGGTCAATTCACAGTCATCATTATCTGAGTCATCTTGCACAATGACATTTGTAATGGGTAGGTCGTATTGTTTGGCAAATTGGAAGTCTCGTACATCGTGAGCGGGTACTCCCATAACTGCACCCGTACCATATTCATAAAGTACATAATCAGCTATCCAGATGGGAACTTCTTGATTATTAAATGGGTTTATCGCTTTACCACCAGTGGGAACCCCACGTTTTGGTTTATCTTCGGCAGTACGTTCTAATTCACTTTCGGCAGCAACTTCTTTAATGAAAGTATCGACCGTTGCTTGTTGTTCTGGGGTTGTCACCTGTGCTGTCAAAGGATGTTCGGGGGCCAAGACAATGTAACTAACGCCATAGACAGTATCGGGTCTGGTGGTAAAGACACCGATTTTTTTATCCATCCCCACTATGGGAAATTCCAGATAAGCACCGACAGATTTACCTATCCAGTTGGCCTGCATGGTTTTAACTCTCTCTGGCC
>JBARXI010000665.1:0-1894 GCA_049647275.1 Microcoleaceae cyanobacterium | reverse complement strand
TGGCTTGATGGCAGATAAACTAGATAATAATGTTCAAAAATTAATCATTAATAATTACCTCTGGTAAAAACAGATAAGATTGACGAAAAAGATTTCTTTGATTGATTTATGCAAATAATCAGAGGCTTTACACCTTAATTATTCGGTAATGGTGTAGGTTGTGAAAATCTAGGAGAAACTAATGACTAAAGTTCAAATTTATACTGATGGAGCTTGTATTCCTAACCCAGGTATAGGTGGTTATGGAATTATTCTTATTTATAATGAACATCGCAAAGAACTTTCAGGTGGTTATAGTTTGACAACTAGCAATAGGATGGAATTAATTGCTGCTATTGAAGGTTTAAAAGCTTTAAAGTTTTCCTGCGAAGTCAAACTGTATACTGACAGTCAATACTTAGTTAATACAATGACCAAAAACTGGAAACGAAAAGCTAATATAGACCTCTGGCACGAACTTGATGAACTCTCTAAGCAAAATCATGTTGAGTTTCAATGGGTAAAAGATGATTCAGGGCATCCAGAAAATGAACGTTTTGACTTTTTAGTAGGAAAAGCAGCAAAAAAAGCTAATTTACCACCAGATATTGGTTATCGAAATCTTTTCTGTTACCTTGAATAAATCAAGCCAAGTGCGTACAAAAAATCTTACAATTCCCAACAAAAGAACAGAAATACTAAGTTGACTGCATAGGAAAAAAATCTCAGACTAAAATAAGTAGATACACCCCCCTGCATTCGATAAATATCAGAATAAAATCTATAAATTACTCAAGCTGGCTTTGTAATATTGTGTGATTAAATTGCTCCGAAAATACATAAATGGGTCATTTATTTTGCTTGTAACTTTTGACTTACTTATACCAACAATCTAATCTGTATTTTGGCTTGAATTAATTAACCATCTATCTTGGTCAACACTATTTTCCGCTATAACTAAGTAACTGTCAGTCTGATGCTCAATTACTATAATTTTTTCTCCTCGATGAGGAATTTTAGTCGCCCAGGATGGTAAATTAGCATTAATACTTACGAGATTTTTAGCTTGGTCAATTACATCGACTTGTCCGATTTTTCCTTGATTTTCTTTAGGAACAAAAGTAGAACTAACAGTACCAATACATCCCAGAAGCCGATCGCTACTCACATCTTCTCCAAAAGATTGAAAGAAAATTTTTCCGATAGGTTTAGCAATCAAACTACCTAAAAATAAGCTGAAAATCATTGAAATAATAAATACAATTACCCCCAAAATACCATCAGGAATACCCAACAAAATATTCAGAGTCCAGCCAACCAAACCCCAAAAACTTAAGTCTGTCGCTAATAACAAAATCGGTGGAACTTGACCAATACCCAACCAGCCTAAAATATTAAAAGATTCAACATCCGTATCAATATCTAACTCTTCATCTCCTAAACCTGTAAAAATTACGAACAGAAACATTAAAATTCCTGCACCCAGGAATATCCAGTAAGGTAAGTTAGCAAAATTGAGTACCATATTATCAACTTAAAACTACAAAGTAAATTTGTTCCGCTTTCCTTTCTATTCCTACAAGCTGGTTGAATAAATTACTGACTAGCACCAAAAACCTACCATCAAAAATTCACAACCAAAATAAGATTGCTATATATAGCAGTCCTATTTTGGTTGTGAAAAAAATATCCTAGAAAAAGGGAACAGCTTAACTGGGAACAGGGGTAAGAGTTTCAGAATTTTTATCTATTTTTTGATTTATGACAAATTATTTAGGATTACTATATATTATCCAGGATAGTCACAATACAATTAAAAATAGATAAGTTTTAATAATTGTTTGCTATGAAGTTAAAAAGATTAGGCCATGTAGCAGTTTGCGTGCAAGACATTGACAAAGCAGTAGAGTTCTAT
>JBARXI010000664.1:0-16082 GCA_049647275.1 Microcoleaceae cyanobacterium | reverse complement strand
AAGAGCATTGACTTAATTAACGAATAACGGTATGATCAGTCAGAAAGGACACTATGATCCTGTATTGAATCTGCATGAAGTCCATCAGAACAAAACTTAAATTAAATAATCAACAAAAAACTCTCTTTGCGCAACACGCAGGTTATAGTAGATGGGTTTATAACTGGGGTTTAAGTTTGTCGAATGCGGAAGACGAGGAGGGCTACAAACCTAATGCTAGTAATTTAAGAGAGGTTTTTACTAACCACACTAAGCCGCTTTATCCAAGGATAAAAAACTTATCATCTAGAGTTTATCAATACGCTTTGAGGAATTTAGATGTAGCTTTTAAGCGTTTTTTCCAAGGTCTAGGCAAACATCCTAAATTCAAGAAAAAAGGTAAATCTGATAGTTTTACTATTGATAATTGTGGAAAGCTAATTGAACTCAACGGCTAGAAGCATAAATTACCTTTCATCGGTTGGGTAAAAACTTATGAACCAATTGAAGCTATGACTAAGAAAATAACTATTAGCAAACAAGCAGGAGATTGGTATTTAAGTTTAGCTTTTGAATTTACTCCTACACCAACAGCAAAGACAACAGAAGTTGTAGGTATCGACTTAGGAATAAAAACATTAGCTACCCTGAGTAATGGTGTTGTGTTTCCGAGTATAAAACCATATAAAAGAGCTTCCGATCAACTTGCTTTATTACAATGTCAACTCAGTAGGAAAGTTAAACATTCAAACAATTGGTATAAAGCTGTAATTAAATTATCAAGGCAACATAGACGAGTAGCTAATATCCGTAAAGATGCTCTGAACAAATTAACTACATACTTAGCCAAAAACCACAGCCAAGTAGTGATAGAAAACTTAAATGTCAGGGGGATGTTTCGCGCAGCGACATGAAAAGCCAACCATAAGCTGGCCAAATCAATTGCAGACCAGGGATTTTATGAATGCCTCCTCCGGAGGAACTACGCTTTCAAGCGTCAACTGACATACAAATGTGAGTGGTATGGTTGTGAATTAATAGTAGTTGACAGATTTTATCCTTCGACAAAAACTTGTTCTAACTGTGCTCATGTCAAAGATATGCCTTTAAATCTGACTGAGAACTTATGATTGCCCAGAGTGCGGTTTATCAATAGACAGAGACTTGAATGCAAGTATAAGAGTGAAGAATGCGGTCGGCTTGACCGTGGATGCCTGTGGATGAGATACCGCCGACGGTCCCAGTAGAATCAGGAAGTAAACATTAAAATATCACGCTTTTGTGACGTTTTATATCAGTTTTATGAAGCAGAAAAACAGAGGTATAGCAGAAGGCAGAAGGAAAAATATTGCGTTGTCTGAGTTTTAAGATGAGTGATCTGTCCGCGCCCTTTCCTTCGGCTGCTATAAAAACTAGCGATCAGCAGGAAGTAGTGGGCAAAGTTTTTACTGCCAACTCCCGACTGAAGAACTATGGTTAATTAATGCAACTTGATTAGGACTTATATCATGTCCGGACTTAGACTAAGCGTGAAAGGAAGCCAGAGGGAGGAGGGCAGAAGGTTTTTGTAACGAATTATCTGGACATGATATTACGCAAAGAAACCGGGTTTCTCGGATAAATCCTTGGTTTGAACAATCTTAATCTATTAAAAAACCGGGTTTCTAGCGCCCCCTGTGTAAGTCCGTTGATATTAACGTTTAGATAAAATTAGTTACTATCCCCAATACTGAACCGCCAGAAATTTTAAATCCCTCTAAGGCTTTCATCAACATTGAACGATCTGTCTTTTCAATTGCCACCACCAAAATAGTTCCATCCGCATCAGCAGCAATTAAACTTGCATCTGCTAAATTAAGCAATGGGGGGGTATCGTAGATAACTAAATCGAAAAAGCTTTGAAATTGCTGCATGAGATATTGCTTCTTTTTAGATGAAAGCAACTTAATCGGATCGGGTGGAACTTTACCTGCAGTCAATATAAACAAGTTATCATTGACAGGCGCTCGCTGGATAGCATCATTAAGACTGAGGTCTGTAGAAAGAGCATCGCTAAACCCCTGTAAGTTAGGCAAGTCCAAACGCAAATGAATCTGTGGGTTGCGGAGGTCGGCATCTACTAACAAGACTTTCTGACCTATAGCCGCCGCTATCTGAGCTAGGTTAAGGGCGACAGTAGATTTACCATCTCCAGATGTAGAGGAACTGATTACTAAAGATTGCAGCGGTCTGTCATAAGTAAGCAAACGAATATTTGTATAAAGAGAGCGAAAAGCTTCTAACAAACGAGTATTCCTGTAAATTAGTTCTGGAGCATCTAATTCCAACAACAAATTGCGACCATTTTCATCCTTTGCCGTGACTACAGAAACTTTTTTTCTCCTATTCCTAGCTCGCAGAGGTTTCTTAAGTTCCTTAGCTACGGGAATCATCCCTATTATAGGAAGTTTGGTAGCTGCTTTTATTTCTTCGGGAGTGTGGAAAACTGTAATCAAAACTTCTACTAGAAAACCTGCACCAATACCTAATAATATACTAACGATCGCTACTACAGCTAACTGACGCTTAGTTTGTGTAAATTCGGTGGGTATAAGGTTCCCGTTTGCATCTGTTTGTAGTTGTGTGGACTGAATTATTTGCCAAGGTACTTCCTGTCTAGCAGCATCAACTTGTAATGCTTCTAGTTTGGATAGAAAGTCTTTGAGAGTATTGGTAGTAACTTCTAATTCTCGCTCTAAGTCTGCATACTGGCGTGCTGCCACTGGTAGTTGTCTGAGTTGCTCGTTTAATTTACTTAAATTGTTAGCTAAAGCTTGCTCGCTTGCTTCTTGCTCTTCAATTTTTCCAGATATTTTTTCTAGGATACTCTTAGCTTCTTGACGCCCTAGAGCATTCAAATTTTTTTGTTTTTCTCGCAATGCCTGAATTGGTTCGCTTGTTTCTAAAAATAAGGCTGACTGAGCTGCAAGCTCGCTTTCTAATTTCTGAATTTCTTGAATTAAAAATAGGTAGGCTTTAGATTCTACAGATAATAATGCAATAATATTGCCATTTTCTAACTGTTGTTGTAGATGATTGTAGAGCGAGCGAGTTTCTGCTAATTGTACTTGAAATGTTAGTTGTTGTCTCTGAATATTCAATGACTGCTCGAATAATAATTTCTCAGCATTTTTTGGGTCGAAAAGATTGTAATTTTGTCGTAGTTTTTGTAATTGTTCTTGGAATACGTCAACGCGCTGTTTGAGGTTAGGTAGTTTTTCTTTGATAAATTTAATCCCTTGCCGTAGGTCAATCAGGCGTTCTTCTAAACTATACTCTAGATAGACTTTTTCTAAATATTTTAATACATCTTTAATTTGTTTTGTATCTTGATTTTTATACTTAATTACTAAAATTTTTGTACCTTGTTCTTGGTTACCCTTTTCAACACTAATACGAATAATATCTAGACTAGAACTTAGGGAATTATAATTAATATTTGGATATTCATCTTTCAATCTATTTATGAGAGGTTCAAGTATAGTCGGACTCTTTAATACCCGGATTAAAGTTTCATAATCTATTAGACTATTTTCTTCGATTTTAATTCTTTGGATATCAGCACTAGCATCTACATTTTGAGCCATTAAAAATAATCTAGCTAATCTGCCTTCTGCAGTAATTGGCTCTACTAATAATCTAAATGAACCTTCATATACTGGCACTACTTGGCGCGCACTTTTAACAATTAATGCTCCGGCAATTACACTTAATGCTAGCCCTATACCTGCCATAATTAACAGACGACGACGAACAACGGCAAAAATCCAACCTAAGTTAAATTGTTCATCCTCATTTTCTTCATAATTTATTTCTGGTGTTTGAGCAAATGAAAGAGATGGTTGCTGACCGTTATTCTTGTTTGATAATTGTTCATAATTAGTTTCATAATCCATATCCAGTGCCTATTGATAAATATTAATTTGCTATTTTTAGCTGAAAAATAGCCCCTAGTATTATTTTATTCGATCCAAATAAATCTTTCCCACTAAAAAATCCCAAAAACTTCAAAAAATCTCAGCACTGAGAGGGTACTGACTCCAAATTCAAATGTAGTATTTAATGTATCTGATATAGCTGCTATCCCATTCCGGTTAACGACAATAACATCATTCTGACGCAACATGGGATTAGTTTCCTGATTAACTCCAGAAGCAAAATCAACTTCTACAATTCTCCGAGAAACAGTATTGTTCGGGTTAAGACGAATTAATTCGACAGTATCTCTTTTAGCCCGACTTTTGTTAAATCCTCCTGCTTTTAATAAAGCTTGATTCAAGGGAGTATTCGGAGGAACTTTAACTTCCCCTGGTTGTCTGACTTCCCCCACTACTGTCACTTCAATTTCATCCGGAGCAAAGCTAGCTGCTGCCAACTCAGGTGCTTCAGTCGGCGAAATTTCTGTAGCAGTAGGAATCACAATCATATCTCCCTGCTGCAAAATTGCATCTTGATTTATATCCCCACTCTGCAAAAGTTGCCATAAATCTAAATTCACAGTTTGGATACTACCAGATCTGGTCTGTCGCTGGAGTTGGATATTACGAAGATCCGCTAGTGGTTCAATTCCTCCAGCTAGCTGAATTGCTCTAGTTACTGTAGGTAAACCACTAACATTAAAGTCTGCTCCTGTATCTCCCCCACGCACAACATAAGCACCAGGACGTTTTACTTCCCCCACTACTGTCACATTTCTGGCTTGCTCGGCAGGGATAGCAAAACCAGTGGTCGCTATTTGCCGTGTTTCCTTCAGGTCAATCGTTTCAGTATTGGGTACAAAAATTGAATCCCCATCTCGTAAGCTGATATCTTGAACGCGATACGGCTGATGCCACGCTTCGCGATCGCCACTTCTGAGCATTTCCCAGAGATTAACATTAATGATTCTCTCTCGACCTCCTCTTTGGGGACGACGAACTTTAATTCGTCGCAAATCGGCAGCTAGTGTGATTCCCTCAGCCTGTTCTAATGCCTGGAGAAGAGTAGGATATTGAGTTCCAGGATTTTGTCCTACACCAGGTTTCAGGGCCACAGCATATGACCCTGGTCGATTTACTTCCCCAGAAATCCAAATATTAAAGGGCCGAGAAGCTTTAAGTTTCACGACCACCAGAGGGCGTTTGAGGACATTAGCATATTTGGCAGAAATGGCATTACCAGTTTCGGTAATTGTTAGGCCCTCGACATAGACGCTACCCACTAAGGGCAAGTCGATGACTCCATCTGCTGGAATTTGATAGTCACCACTATAATCAGGCACGCCAAATATATCAATATTAATAGTATCCCCACCTCCTAAAGTATAGGCACTAGAGGATTCAAAGGTTGTTTTTGTTGATTCGGGGTTTGAATCATTGTTTGGATTGACTGGCTGTGCTAGAGTAATATCTAAGTAGATTAAGCTTAATAAATTCGAGCAGATCAAACCTACTAGTAGTTGAGTAATCAGAGAAATCCGCATCTATATCACCTTTATCAATTAACTACTACTGATGGTGTTGTATAATCAAGGGATAAGACTGCAAATAATCAATCCCTTAATTGACTGAAAAAAATTGAATCAGGACTTACGCAACGGCACTAATTATAGTAGCTATACTTTGAATAGTTATGGACCTATATACTATATATAGCGCTGCTGCGTAACTCCTTTGACATCCTCCCTATCCTAAAGGCGCGGAGATTCTCATCCATCTAAGGTCAATATTAGCTCAGGAATTCCAACAACTCTAAATTCGAGCATCCTGGCATCCAAAATTTCAAAATTATCCTGCAATGATACAACAACCTATTAGACATCTCCAGAAAAGAGGGATTAGGGAGTAGGGAGTAGGGGGAAATAATTGATTATTTCTGTTTGGGTAATTGATTTTATTTTTTATTATTGGAGATGTCTATTCAATAGTTCTAAGCTGAAGGATTTTTGATTAATATTCCAATCGTTGTATTTCCTAGCCATCTGAAACATAAATCTAATAAAGAATAGCAAAGTTTCACGACTAACTTGCCTCTGTGACCACCACCGAAAATTTTTCCGACCTTATCCATTACTAAATTATGATTCCATAAACGAATTGATTTGATATAGCATGGGATCTGCAAAATATAACTCTTGACCGCTTGTTCAAAGATTAATTTATTCCACCGAAATACATAATTAACAGCATCGCCATGAGCTTCCCATTCCATTCCTAACACATTTGCTACTATTCCACTATGAGGCTCAATCATAATCACTGCTTTCTTGGCAACCCGAATCATCTCTGTCAAACCCAAAACTGGACGAGGAAGATGATGAAGTCCATCTTGTACTAATACTAAATCGTAGGATTCATCTGGTATTTCTAAGTTTTCTGCATTCATCACTTTTGTCTGTAGTCGTGGGTCTCTCACGTTACAGCCCTGTAGAGCATTTTCGGATATATCTGACACTGTAACTGAGCGAAATCCCATATTCGCTAAGACTGTACCTTCTCCACCTACCCCACCGCATACCACTAATACATCCCAGTCTTGAGGTGATGAATTTGTGACTTTCATCAAATGTTTGACCCCTATTTCTAGTCTCCTGTCAAGTAGATATCTGGTTAAAGGATCGGTATCATCCCAGTAAGACCAATTATCGGACTTTGAGTATATATCCTCAAAGGTCTCTTTTTGTTTTTGTACTCCTGTATTCATCTGTTATATTTTCCTTGTGAGTATTAGTGAATAATTTACTGGTCTACCAATAACCAAAGTTTTTTTTATCTTCTTATTTTACTATAGCAATCCTTTGATGGTAAGTATAATCCCCTAATAAGTACACCGAAATCGAGCGCCACCTCTAAACGGGGTGCTATATTAACTTCTATAGCAATCCTAATTTTAATCGTCAATTTTTGTTGTTTGTTGGTAGTAAGTGGTAGGTATAATCGGCAAATAAATATACCTAAATCAAGGGTAACCTCTAGGCATGGTACTATATAAATTTAACATAACCATCCCATAACTTAAAAAGCGTTCAGCAGTCAGCATTCAGCTTATACCAAATTAATATGAAGTTGCATAGAATCAGATTTCAAAAAGAATTGACCGAAGATAACCAGACATAAAAACGGAGGAATTAATATATTAGAGTTGTTGGGAAATAAAAATTGAAACTGCTCAAAAGCTTACTCTAAGTAGGTAAACAAATTATTTGTATATTTACTGTTGAGTTATATTTCTTTCCCAGAGATAGTTTAAACCAACTTATTTTAGTAAAAAATGCACTGGTTATTTTGTGTAGGTACTTAGAACGATGGTTTGAAGGAATTTTTATTCCGACTCATTGAGACCTAACAAGTCAAACCTACCTCCCCAAAATGTTAAATTAATTCTGTCCAGGTACTTATAAGGTTTTCGGTTTTTTATACTCAAAAAACACTATACACTTTGACTTATAAGAATTTTAGTCATTTTTTTAGCTTAATTCCCAACAACTCTATTTCATAATTCTGTGCAGCCTCACATAAAATTGGTATTAGATTTATACTGAAACCGAGAGAAATGCAATTTAAAAGGGGATTTTAACCAAAGCTGATAACTGTTAGCTGAAAGCTAGTTAATTATGAAAGAGCTACTGAAAAATCCGATTATTCTACTCCTCATTTTAGGATGTGGAGTAATCTATCTACTCCTGGCTTTTCTAGCAGTTAGTCGTAATCAAAAATTGGGAGCTTTTGCGGAAAAATTGGTGGTAGGTTTATATTTGTTTATGATGCCAGGATTAGGTATTTCTCCCTTCTCTAAACTGCATCCTATTGCTCTAGCTCACCCAGATAAAAGTTTGCCATCTATAATATTTCAATTGGGTTTATATGGAGCCTTGATTTTTATTCTTTTACCACGTTTAAAGTTTACTCTCAAATATTCTTTTGATTTAGTGGCTTTACTGTTACAAAAAAATCCAGGATTATGTTTATATTTATTTCTAATCTTACTCTCATTTGCTTGGTCTGATACTCCTATTTATACTTTCAAATATAGTTTAGTTTGGCTAGGAACTACATTTTTTTCTACCTATATTATTAAACAATATTCTTATAAAAATATATCTACTTTACTCCGATGGGGTTTGGTAGTAACAGCAATTCTTAGTACATTTTATAGTAAATTTAAACCTGCAATTGGTATTAATCCAGCAAAAAATAGCTGGCAAGGGATTATTGACCACCCGAATAAACTAGCAGCTTTAATGGCTTTAAGTGCTATTTTATGGGGATTAGAAGCAGTAGAAAATTCTAAAAATCGTTGGTTATCTATAGCCATAGTTTTATATTCGCTGTTTGTGCTGCAAATGGCACAATCAGGAGGCGGACAAGTACAGTTTTTGATAGGTACAATCATTGTTTTATCAATAAGATTTCTCAAGAAATTACCTTTTCAATGGAGTTTATTTTTCGTTGTAGTTTTTCTCATTTTGTCTATTAGTGGATTTATTATAATTACAAATAACTTAGAAACTATCGTTGTTGATGCTCTGGGCAAAGATATTACCTTGACAGGACGAACACCTCTATGGAGTTATTTATTTGCAGAAAAGATTCCAAAACGTCCCTGGTTAGGCTATGGATTTCATGGTTTTTGGCAACCTTGGCGCGGAGCTGACAACCCCGCAGCTAATCATATTAGTGGTGAATTAAGGATGCCTTCTGGTAGTGGATATTGGAATCCTCCCCACTCTCATAATGGTTTTGTAGAAATTATTTTAGATTTAGGTTTGATCGGATTTGCTGCTTTTGCTTTGTCTTTTTTCACTGTTTTGGTTCAGGTCATGCAGTATTTAACTGACCCGCAGCAACGGGAGTCAATTCTGGAATTAGTTTTGCCTCTTTTACTATTAATTTTTGTAGTTTTTCCAAATCTGACAGAAATACCACTTGTGGAAAATAATCATAATTGGTATTATTATATATTTGCCTCTGTTGGCATTTCTATTAAAACTTCGAGGAAAAATTTTAGGGTAGAATTTAAGTCTAACAAAATTGCTTATTGTCAAAATAATTTTGTTACTTCAGCAGGTAAAAAGAGGAGAGAAAAAATCTAAATTTATTTATGGGTTGATGGTATTTATAGCAGTTTGCAATTTTATGAGATATAGATATTTAGGTTTTTAGGCAACAGGCAATGGCTAACAGAGATGAGGATTAAGCTATACCACATTAACCCGCAATGTGCTGTATCGATCGACCTCTTCCATGAAGATTTTCTATTTAACATTGATCATACAACTTTCAAAAAATATTCCTAAAAAGTTGGGTTGGTAAGAGTCAGCTAAGGAAGCCGAGGTTTAGTGAAGTATCGGATCGAAAAATTCATATCTTTACTGTTCTCCTATTGCATACTGTAACTATCTTTTTTGCATTTGATATAAAAAAGGATTATTTTTTTGCTATTATGCAGATGAATCTAATTCATTTAAACTCTATTTTTTTAGTAATACCATTTATAAAAAATCATATTTAAAGTAGAAAAATAAAACCTCTGTTTCACCTTATATTCTACTCATACTGATGCCATACTAGCTTTAAAACCATGAAGTTTTATGCTTAACAACTTCTTCTTTCTTGCTTAAGATAAATTGTGTACCAAAACTTTAAATAAATGCTATAAGTGAACGGCATACAAACAATTGTACAATCACATTATTATGTTGAAAAAATTATTAGCACTTAGGCAAAAACTCAGCCCAAATTCACAGCAGATTGTTGGTAATACTGCATGGCTTTTAGGTGATAAAGTGCTGCGGATGGGGTTAGGTCTTGTAGTGGGGGTGTGGGTGGCTCGTTATCTAGGTCCTGAAGATTTTGGTTTATTAAATTATGCGATCGCTTTTGTTTCCTTATTTAGCACATTTGCTACCCTTGGCTTAAACAATATTATAGTGCGTGAAGTTGTTCGTAATCTATCGGCAAAAGATGAAATTATCGGTACTGCTTTTGTGCTGAAACTACTTGGTGGTTTATCGATCTTTATCTTAACATTTAGTTTTATTTATCTGCTTAAACCAGATGAAAATCAGACTCAATTTTTAGTAGCAATTATTAGTATAAGCATGATTTTTCGTGCCTTTGATGTAATTGAATTTTGGTTCCAATCCCAACTGCAATCAAAGCATATAATTATTGCTAAAACATCAGGATATTTGTTACTCAATTTAGTGAAAATAATTGCAGTTAAAATGCAAGCCTCAATCAGTATATTTGCTGGTATTTGGTCAGCAGAAATTGTTTTGGGTGCAGTCGGATTAATTATAGTTTATCAGTGGCAAGGACATTTACTTAAAGCATGGTCTTGGAGTCTTGAACGTGCTAAATTTTTACTTGTAGAAAGCTGGCCTCTAATTCTGTCTGGGGTGGTAATTATGATTTATATGCGTACCGATCAAATTATGTTAGGAGAAATGATTGGCGACTCAGCAGTAGGGATTTATTCTGCCACCGTCAGAGTATCAGAAATGTGGTATTTAATTCCAAATACTTTGGTTCAATCAGTTTTTCCTAAAATTGTTCAAGCTAAGGAAATTAGCAAACAAGTATACTATGAAAGGCTCCAACAATTGTTTTATACTGTCGCAGCTTTAAGTTACAGTTTTACCATCCCTATAACTTTTTTTTCTACACAGATTATGACCCTAATTTATGGAGAGAATTATGCAGCAGCAGGGCCTGTATTTTCTATACATATTTGGTCGGGGTTATTTGTTTCATTAGGAGTAGCAAGAGGACCATGGTTAATTACAGAAGGATTTACCAAATTTGCCGCAGCAGCTACAGCTACTGGAGCAATAGTTAATGTGATTTTAAACTATTTTTTGATTCCTAAATATGGCACTATGGGAGCAGCGATCGCCACGGTTATGTCTCAAGTTGTAGCATCCTATATCTGTCATCTATTTGTGCCTCAAACCAGAATTATATTTATACAGCAGACTAAAGCTTTATTACCAATTAATTTCTTGATTCATTTGGTAGCTAAAAAATGATTCATAATTCGTGAAATTATATATTTATGTACTATAGCCAGTCTCAATGATACCAATTAGAAAACAGAATGTTACGAATAATTGGGGTGATTAAAAGATTTTAAAGTAGATGTTTCTTTGAATAAAAAGATAATTTATGACCTAATAAATGGTACCAAAGCTATTCATTCTGACTCCTGACTCCTAGCTCCCAATAAATAGCCAGGCTATTTGTAGCAATCATTATTCAAAATGGTATGAACCGTTTAAAGATGTTAGTCTTTTAGTGTAAGTATTCAGCAATAGACATCTCTGAAAAAGAAAAAAATGTGGTATATGAAGAAGATAAAATAAGTAGTCACACAAAATTAATTGCAATTTAGGCAATATTAAAACCTTTATAAAACCTCCTTGGGCAAGAACACTGAAAAAAGCCACAAAAAAAAAAGGAATTAATAAAAGAATATCGGGATAAAAATCAATAACTAGCTAAAGAAAGAATAGTAGTTGAACATCTAATAAGATTGTTGAAAATTTGCAGAGTAGCTCAAGAAAGATACGGTTTCCGTTTGCGCAGCATCCCGTAGGGAAAAATCAGATTAATAGGGAAAAAATACGAGGAAATAGTGAAGACAATATGTTCGTTAGTCAGACTGAGGAGACAGGGCTATTTCATTCTAAACTGTGCCATGTTATGTATTTACGAAAATAGGTTATTTCGAGCTTTAGACAATTTATCTTTCGCTATCTGAAAGTAAGTAAATTCATTGCTAAAATCTAGAATGAAATGACCCTGCTTATGAGAGGAACTTTAATCATCTAGTTAAAAAACGGAAAAACAAGAGAAGAAAATCAGAAAATTAGGTATAACTAGTCTAGTTACTGATATAAAAAAGAGCAAAAATTTAGCAACTTGTAAAATAAATTATCTAAATAAAGCAAGTCGTAAAGCCTCTAAAGCTAGTTTCAACAATTAATAATTAATAATTAATAATTAACAATTACCTCTCCTTGAAACGGATTGGATTGACTCAAAGGAAATTTTTTTCTTGTCTCTTGGTCGATTGGATATGGCGTTTGCGCTTCGCAAAACTACGTTAACGCGAAGCGTCCCGGAGGGAAAGGAGACCCGCTCTTACAGAGCCGATCCGCTTTACATGTCGGCGCCGTTAACGACCGCTTTCTCCTTTAAAGGAGAGGTTTTAAACCTTAATTATTCGGTAAGCAATCGTTTTACTATTTCTGGCACTGTCTAATTTAGCCAGTATTCAGGTGTTTAATTAACTAGAGGGCGGATTTTAATATTATCTATTTAAGCTAGGAATTCATACTCCCAAGATTTGAGTAATCTGAACTACGAAGCAAGTACAAAGTTAGAGTTAACTGATGTAATTTTTCTCATAAGCTGATGTCTGACGGCAGAAGGGTGAATGCTGACTTTTCAGTTTCAGGAAATTGAATAGCATAAATTGAGAGAAAAGTGAGAATATCTTCTGATGCTACTATGAAATCTTGGTAAAAATCCTAGCATACGACCGAGAAATTTCTCTGGACTTACTCTTTATTTCTTTTCTATTACCACCTACTACCTACCACCACTAACCAGGTATTTACCTAGAGCAAAAATTGACAAATCAATATAAAATTGCTATAGCTTGTTTGATTGTTAAAAAATATTACTTTTACTGGTTTGACCATAAACAATTCATAGAATAGTAGAGAAACAAAATGGCTGATTAGCAAATGCAAACCCCTGTAGCCTTCTTAGTATTTAATAGACCCGAAGTTACTGAAAAAGTATTTGCAGAAATTCGTAAAGCTAAACCATCTCAACTATTAGTAGTTGCTGATGGGCCTCGCTTAGAAAAAACAGGTGAAATTGAAAAATGTGAAGCTGTACGTTCGATAATTGAAAAAGTAGATTGGGACTGTCAAGTCTACAAAAATTATTCTGATGTAAATTTAGGGTGCAAATTACGAGTTTCTAGTGGTTTAAACTGGGTTTTTGAGACAGTAGAAACAGCAATAATTTTAGAAGACGATTGTTTGCCTCATCCTACCTTTTTCCGTTTTTGTGACGAGTTACTGGAAAAATATCGTGAGGATAAACGAGTCATGATGATTAGTGGTACAAACACATTAGGAGAATGGCAATCAAATATTCAAAGTTATCATTTCTCTTATTTTGGCATGATTTGGGGATGGGCTTCCTGGCGGAGAGCATGGCAGTATTACGATGTTGAAATGAAGTTATGGGCAAAACCAGAAATGAAAACTCTAGTTAAGAATGTCTTAGGAGATGAAAAACAATATAATCGAGTCAAAAAAGTATTAGATGGCATCTACGATGGGCATGATACCTGGGATTATCAATTTGTTTTTAGCCGTCTTTCTCAATCAGGATTAGCAATTATTCCTTCAGTTAACTTAATCTCTAATATCGGCTTTGGTGCAGAAGCAACTCATACTAAAACTCCGGCTGAAGGAATATCTAATCTGAGTTTCCAGCCAATATCTTTTCCTCTAAAAAATCCATCGGGAGTGGGAGTAGATCGAGAGTATACAGAAAAACACAATCAAAAATTTATGCCCAGAAGTTTACCCCAAAAAATTAAAAGAAAACTCAAACAAATATTAAACTAAACTCCCACCGCAATTTCCGGAAAAAACTTTATGGAAAATCCACAACAAAATTTAGTTCCATCAACTTTTCCCTCATCAATATTAATTAATGGCGATTTATATTCTTTCATGCTTGACTACTCAGATGGTTTAATCTTCTATAAGTAAACTTGTAATTGTGAGACAAGACTAATGATATTATCACACTCAAAGCAGTTTATATTTATCCATATTTATAAAAATAAATGCAGGAACTTCTGTTCAAGCAGCCCTCAAAAAATGGAATTCATTAGACGACAATCTAATCTTAAAAGGTTTGAGGAAAATTGCTAAAATTGAAATATATGGATTGGGGTATATGTCGCGACTGAAAATGATAAATCGTTTGAAAAGCTCACATACAAACTTAAGTGATTTAGATAAATATCTGCCTGAATATTTGCTCCAAAATTATTTTAAGTTTGCATTTGTGAGAAATCCTTGGTCATGGCAAGTTTCCCTGTACGAGTATGCCAAACTTAATACAAAGCACTTCCAGCACGAATTACACAGTAAGTTGAGCAATTTTAGTGATTATATCTCATGGAGAGTAGAAAATGAACCAAGATTTCAAACAGACTTTATTATTAATAGCAAAGGTGATTTTTGTCTGAATTACTTGCGAAGATTTGAAGATTTAGATAAAGATTTTGAATACTGTTGTAATCATCTGAATATTTCTAGGTCATTGCCAAAAAAAAATGTCTCTGTTACCAAAGATTATCGGGCGTACTACAATCAAAAAACAGCAGAAATAATTGCAGAGGTCTTTAAAAAAGATATAGAAAATTTTGGATATGACTTTGATGGAGTTTCTGCAACAATAGAGCCAAAATTCCCAATACAAAAATTAATCAATTACCCCAGTTAAGCTGATAATGGGTAATCTCCAATTGAGTAGCTCTCATCCAATTCATTGTTTACCAAAACTAAACTATCTAAAATAAATTTATAAGCTGGCTTGAGTAAAGTAGAGAAAAACTAAAAACTTAATCAAAATTAGGATAGAAAAGGAAAATGATGGTAGAAGAGTTGATAACCACTATATTACTCTTAAAAAAAACATAATTCAGTGATATTCTAAAGAAAACTAAATATTGAAGTAAACTCAAATAGCTATTCAGAAAAAATCTATGGAAAATTCACAACAAAATGTAGTTTCATCAACTTTTCCCTCATCAATATTAATGGGATTTGTATTCTTTGGAGCAGGTAATATTGGCGACGATTTAATGATAGCCGGATTTACCGAAGCTCTGGCTCAACTACAAGAAAAAGAGCAGCCAAAACTATACAGCAGTACAGACCATAATGTTACATCTCAACAAACTAGATTTCCCCAAATATCCTGGAGCCATACTGACGAAAAAAAAATCTACGACCCTACTCAAATAGAATGTTGGGCAGGAGTAGGTGACACACCTTTTCAACTCACAAGTGGTACTTGGTCTCTAGATATTTTATTATCAAATTTAGAAGAAATTAAACAATTTCAACAGCGAGTATTAGTAGGCATTGGAGCAGAAACAGAAATTAAACCTAGAGCCGAAGATTTTGCCATAATTGCTAATAGCTTCGACAGAATTTATACCCGCGACGAACATAGCACTAATATCCTAAAAGAATGGTTAAAAGTCAAAAGCGATAACATATTTACGGGCTCTGACTTAGCAAATATTAGTTTACCTAGCTTGTTAGAAAATCAAACCATAGAAAAAAAATTTAAATTAGGGCTAATAATTGCTGGAGATACACTCTCCACAAGAGACATTAAAGAAATAGGAAAATTTATCGCCGCTCAAACTGAAACACTAGCCTTTGTTGCTGGAGAAACCCGGATGGCAAACTATGGAGAACGTTATATTTTTCGCAAACTAACTAGATTTCCCTGGTCAAAAGTTAGAGGCAAAGCTACTTTACAAGTACCAGATTATCACAACGGTTCACTATACGAACTCATCCAACCAATAGTTGAATGCGAAACCATTCTCAGCACTCGTTATCATGGCTTACTAACTGCCGCCTGGGCGGGTTGTAAAGTAGCAGCAATAGCTCGTGCTTCAAAAGTTAAAGCTTTAGCAAAAATATTAGAAGTTCCCTACTGTGAACTACCAGTTACTTCTGAGAAATTAGAGTTTTTGCAAAAGGAAGCCTCAACAGTATCAATCGATCTACTTAATAGTTTAAAAGATAAAGCTTTTCAGGGAATAAATTTTTCCTTGGGAGGTACTTCATAACTTCTAAGTTAAAACCTACATTCCGCACTTCAAAGCGTAGCATAAAGGGCACGTAGTCAGTAGTCAGTAGTCAGTAGTCAGTAGTCAGTAGGGAATAATGGTCGCTAATTGTCTGGCCTTAGCAAGTATTTATAATTAATTTATGGCTGATGATTTGGCTCCCGTCTCAGTTAAATCCA
>JBARXI010000663.1:0-16553 GCA_049647275.1 Microcoleaceae cyanobacterium | reverse complement strand
ATTATTTATTTGTTTCTGTGTTTACCAAGCGAATTATAGTACTGATAAGGTCTATAATTGGTTGTTTTTAGGCAGCAGGGGAAGAACATGAAAGCTGTACCTCACCAAGAGCGAGAAACGCTATAATTGCTTTTTCAGCTCCCATTGCAATGACAGAAATAGGCAGTAGAATTAGTACCACTACCCAGAAATCAAAGGTATTGATTGGTAAGACTTTGAGTATTTTATCATACTATAAAAAAAGTCTGATCTTGTCCGCCACGTTAGCGCTGCTTTGGGATAGGAAGGCGGTAATCAAAAAAGTTAACCTCCTGGAGAAAGGATTAACTCCACCGACCCAATCTGCCAATTTAATTGCTTGGCTAAACATTGCCACGGGGTTAGGGTTAATGATTGGCTCGACCAAAATAATTGCTTTTCCCACCCCCCTCTTAATGACCGGAATAGAGTCTAATCTTGTCATTGCAAAACGGTACAAAAAAATTAACCTCCTGGAAAAAGGATTAACTCCATCGACCCAATTTGCCAATTTGATGAGTCGGCTAAAGATTACCACAGGCTTAATGATTGGATTAACCAAAATAATTGCTTTTCTACCCACCCTTACTATCGCTCTTGCTACGCTTTTTATGTCGGCGACAGCCTAAAACGCTTCGGACAGGAATAGACATTATAATTAGTTTAATATTTAGATTTCATTTATGAATCAGCTCTAAAGTTCTCGGAAATATAAAAGTAAGTTATAGGCTACTTTTTGCTCTTTTTTTCCTACATTCTACACCCTTTATCTTTAATACCAATTTCATAAAATACTGCTATATTCAAGGAACAAGGAGCTGGCAAATAAAAGTATATTAGGTGGTGGTGTATAGTAATCGTATAGGAAGGAGAGGAGTGTAGGGAGTGGAGGAGTAGGGAAGGTGTGGCAGGTGTGGGAGAAATTAAAAAATATATATTCTCATCATTACGGCTGTAGGACGACTGTATATGAAAAAAGAGGAAAAAAAGGTTTAAATATTATCATATCTGCGAGCTATAAAATGTTGGGTTTAAAGCCCAAACCACAGATTAATATCTTACTTATTCCTGATTAAAATGAAAAACGTCAAATATAAAAAATATAAATACTTAACAGTTATCTTATTTACTTGTGTAGCTGTTGTAATATTTACAGGAATAGTGATTAATGGTTTAACAAAAGAAACTATTCCTCAAATCACTTTTTTAGGAGAAGTAAATTTTCCCACAGGATTAAAATTTGCAGAAGCTGAAGTCGGCGGACTTTCTGGCATAACCTACAATCAAGAAAAACAGATTTATTACGCTATTTCAGATGACCGTAGTAGTAAAGCACCAGCTCGATTTTATACTCTTAAAATAGATTTAAACCAAGATACAATTTCACCGGAAACCGTAAATTTTCTAAATGTGACAACTTTATTAGATGAATCAGGCAAACCATTTCCAGCTTTAAGTCTCGACCCAGAAGCAATTAGTTTGACAGGAAATACTTTATATATATCCTCAGAAGGAGATAGAAAACGTCAGATACAACCATTTATTAGAGAATTTTCCTTGGCTGGTAAACAAATAAAAAAACTGCCAATACCTGAAAAATTTTTACTACAACCAGACAGTGGAATTAGAAACAATCTTGCCTTAGAAAGTTTAACTATTACTCCTAGTCAAAAATATCTGTTTACTGCCACAGAAAATGCTTTACTTCAAGATGGATTAGAAGCAACTATAAATCAAGGTAGTCCTTGTCGAATTTTACAGTACGATTTAGTCAAAGGTCAGCCAGAAAAAGAGTTTATATATATAACAGAAAGCATTGCTGCTACCGCTAATCAATCAGGTAGTTTTAGTACTAATGGTTTGGTAGATTTAATCGCATTAGATGATACTCATCTTTTAAGTTTAGAACGCTCTTTTTCTTTAGGCACAGGAAATGTAATTAAACTGTTTCGGGTTGACTTGTCAGAGGCAGATAATATTCAAGAAATTCATAGCTTGAAAAATCAAATTGCTAATATTTCCCCAGTGCAGAAAGATTTACTTTTAGATTTCAGTACCCTAGAATTAGTATCAGATAATATTGAAGGTATGACTTTTGGCCCAATATTGGCAGATGGTCAGCGATCGCTAATTATGGTCAGCGATAATAACTTCAACCCCCTACAATTGACTCAGGTTTTGATATTTAGCACTAACCTCTTCTAAGTCAAAGGTCAAAAAGAAAAAGTCAAAGGTTTGAAGAAAGATATCTGAGGACTTCTATGCCAATGCTGAATCAAAAACAAATTAAACGCTAAAAGCCTTAGTTGGCATTGATTTTTATGAATTATAGATAGAAAATTTCAAAAAAAATTGCAGAAAGGGTTGACAAAGCAAAAAAAAGACAGCATAATAGTATCTGGCTATAAGAAAGGGACTGTAGTTCAATTGGTTAGAGCACCGCCCTGTCACGGCGGAAGTTGCGGGTTCGAGCCCCGTCAGTCCCGTAAACAAAAATAAGTTACCACTCAGATTACCGAAAAGCGAGGTTGAAGGCCCAGTCTCTTTGAGAGCGGGGATGAAAACGAGCTAGCCATTGAGGCCAGACGACTTGAGTCGTCCTCTCTTATAGTATAATTAACTTAACTTTTAAGGTGGAAAAATGTATGGTTGTCAGCAACTTAAGGTAAGTAAAAACTCTCATCTAATTCCCATTAAAACATTCTTGTGCGAACAGTCTCACAAACTAACTAACATGGGAATATATTATGCTCGGCAATTATATTTCAAGTCTCACAAAGCTATTGGCAAGTATGACCTGGAAAAGGTCTACAAACACAACTATCACTATAAAGTTTTCTATTCTCAAGCAGCACAACAAATTCTCAGAACTGTAACTGAATCCTTTCAGTCTTATTATGGTCTAATTAAAGCATATCTTGCAGGTAAAATCTCAGACCGACCAAGAATACCTAACTATAGAAAAAAAGGGGGAATGGCTACAGTTAGTTATCCTTCTCAAGCATTAAAACTTAAGGGTAATCAAATCAGAGTACCACTAGGCAATACCTGTAAACGCTGGTTTGGAATGGATAGCTTTTTAATTCCCATGCCTTGCAATCTCAACTTTGCTGCTCTCAAGGAACTGAGACTATTACCGAGAAACAAATGTTTTTATTGGGAATTTATCTATGAAAAAGAAGTGATTAAACCTCCACTAAATCCAGACAATGTATTAGGAATAGACCACGGTTTAAATAATTGGTTGACTTGTGTATCTAACGTTGGTACTAGTTTGATAGTAGACGGTAAACAAGTCAAATCAATGAATCGTTGGTATAACAAACAGATATCAACTATTAAAGAAAACAAACCGACTGGATTTTGGTCAAATCGGCTAGCTGCAATTACAGAAAAGCGTGATTGCTTCGTTCCTCGCAACCAAATGCGTGATGGTATTAATAAAGCAGCCAGAATAGTTATTAATCATTGTTTAAAAAATCAGATTTGGACCATTGTATTTGGCTGGAATCAAGGTAGTAAAAATCAAATAGAATTAGGAAAGAAAAATAACTCAGAATTTGTACCAATTCCAACCGCTAAACTTAAAGAAAGAATAGCTCAGTTATGTGAAGAATATGGAATTATATTTGTAGAAACAGAAGAAAGTTATACAAGTATTGCTTCATTTTTAGATGGTGACTATCTACCAACTTATGGTGAGAAACCCAATGATTGGAAACCTAAGTCCTTCGGACACGCTTCGCGAACAGGAAAAAGAATCAAGCGTGGTTTATATAAAAGTTGTAATAATTGGTTGATTAATGCAGACTGTAATGGATCTGCAAATATTATCAGAAAAGTAAGCAGAAAGCTAGGTTTAGACTACCGCCGACTGTGTAGGGGCACTTTGACTTGTCCCCAGAGAGTGTATCTTTGGTCAGCTAAGAAAAGACGAAGCAACAAGGATTTATCCTGTTGCGTAGTATCAACTTAGAATCCCCGTGACTAAACTCCGGGGAGTAGTCAAGATCAAAGTACCTATCAGAAAATAGATTTCGGCCAAACCGGTTAAGTCTAAATTCTCTGGAATTTAACCAAAATGTAGAATAAAATTTAAAAACAAAAAACTAAAATAGAAATTGATATGAGTATAAGAGTTCGTCTAGCCCCAAGTCCTACAGGAAAATTACATATCGGTACAGCCAGAACAGCTATATTTAACTGGCTATTTGCTCGTCATCAGCAAGGAACATTTATCCTGAGAATAGAAGATACAGATCTAGAGCGATCGCGTGAAGAATACACAGAAAATATCCTGGAGGGGCTGACCTGGTTAGGTCTAAACTGGGATGAAGGGCCATTTTATCAATCCCAACGTCTAGAATTATATCAGCAAGCAACTCAAAAGCTACTAGACAAAAAATTAGCTTATCGCTGCTACTGTACAGAAGCAGAACTAGAAGAAATGCGGGAAGCCCAAAAAGCAAGAAAAGAAGCACCCCGCTATGATAACCGCCACCGTAACCTAACGCCAGAAGAACAAGCAGCCTTTGAAGCGGAAGGCAGACAGGCTGTAATTCGCTTCAAAATTGACGATGACCGGGCGATCGCCTGGAATGATTTAGTACGGGGCAAAGTTACCTGGAAAGGCAGCGACCTAGGTGGAGATATGGTTATTTCCCGTGCTGCTAGTGGAGGTAAAGTAGGGCAACCTCTCTACAATATGGCTGTGGTCGTGGATGATATGGATATGGAAATTACTCATGTGATTCGGGGAGAAGACCATATTGCTAATACGGCTAAACAGATATTACTTTATGAAGCATTAGAGGGGAAAATACCAGAATTTTCCCATACACCCTTAATTCTCAATACAGAGGGACGGAAATTATCCAAACGGGATGGAGTAACTTCAATTTCTGAGTTTAAGGAATTAGGTTTCCTTCCCGAAGCACTGGCAAATTATATGTGTTTGCTTGGCTGGACACCTCTAGATTCAACTAAGGAAATATTTACTTTACCCGAAGCAGCAACACAATTTAGCTTTGACAGAGTAAATAAAGCAGGGGCTAAGTTTGACTGGGATAAATTAGATTGGTTGAACAGTCAATATCTACATATTATGCCAATTGAAGAATTGACAGATAAGTTGATTCCTATTTGGCAAGAGGCAGGATATGAATTTGACCCAGAAGGCGATCGCTCATGGTTAGAACAACTGGCAGCATTAATTGGACCTAGCTTGACTCGTCTGACAGATGCAGTAGAAATGAGTAAGTTATTCTTTAACCCCACTGTAGAATTGGATGAAGAAGCAACCGCACAGATGGAAAAAGAAGATTCTGTCAACTCTATCAATTCTATTCTAGAAACGATAGATGCTGATGAATCTCTGCGAGTCGCTGATGCACAAAAAATGATTAAACGGGTGACTCAGCAGATCAAAGTTAAGAAGGGTATTGTGATGCGATCGCTCCGGGCATCCTTAACAGGTGCAATGAATGGCCCCGATTTAATTCAGTCGTGGCTACTACTGCATGAAAAGGGTTTAGATATAGTTAGATTTAAAAAAGCTGTAGGTCAGGATATATCTGAAACTAAGAAAGCAGAAACTGATGCTAACAAAACCCAAAATACCGTGGTAGTGGAAACAGCAACTCCAGAATCACCAAAAATCGGAGTTTCACAAAAGACTACTATAGAATCTCCAGCACCATCAAAAGCCACAACTCAAACAGCAAAACTACTAGCAGATAAAAAGCAGCCCGAAACAGCAACTCCTACAGCAGTATCTGCTCCCACGGCAGAAGTTAAAACTCCTGAAGCAGCAGTAGAAACTCAGGAAAAACCAGCAGCACCATCGGCTTCTCCTTCGGAAGTAAAAACTACTAAACCATTAACACCAAAGATGTCAGAAAAACTGCCTCCAACCACACCATCCGTTTCTGCTGCTGTAGAAGTGAAAACATCAGTACCATCAGCACCAAAGAAAACAGAAACAGCGCCTTCAACAACAGTATCAACAACAAATCCAGAAGTTACTACTCCTGCTGAAACAGCAGCGGCAGTAGTAACCCAAGAAAAACTAGCAGCAGCAGCTAGGATTGAAACTCAAGCCTTAGATAAGCAGAATGTAGAAACTATAACTAAATCAACAACAAATCCAGAAGTTACTACTCCTGCTGAAACAGCAGCGACAGTAGTAACCCAAGAAAAACTAGCAGCAGCAGCTAAGACTGAAACTCAAACCTTAGATGAGCAGAATGTAGAAACTATAACTCATACAGGGCAACTGCAAAAAATTAAACAACAATTACTCAATATCCTTTCTAATTTTCCTGACTACATCAGCCAATTTTATCAACAATACAAAAGTCAGCTCACAGTAGTCGGTTTGATTATAGTGACAATATTAACTTTGAGGTTAATTATTGGTTTGCTAGAAGTATTAGAAGAAATGCCTATCCTATCATTTACCTTTGAATTAGTCGGAATAGGATATACAGTATGGTTCGTATATCGTTATTTATTAGGGAAATCTAAGCGCAAAGAACTTTTAGAAAAAATTCAAGAGATCAAAGCAGAAATTTTGGGCAGAGGTGTTGAATAATCGTTTCAGTATGTGAAAGTACAGGGGGATTTGATTAACAGCCTTCGGCTGGAAGTCAGGAGTCAGGAGTCAGGAGTCAGTAGAATTTTTTTGTCAGCTTTCTAAGGAACTGGCTCCTGGCTGGAAGCCTTATGGGGTATAAATCCCTACCGTCTGCACGGTGTCCACAATTGGTTGGGGTTGGGAATCCCCAACCAATTGATTCTGTCTCCAGAATTGCTGTCTCCTGACTCCTTCTTCAATATTTCATTGAAATCCCCTGACTAGACTTTAGTGGGAATAAAGCTACTATATAATAATTAATTGTTCATCCCAAAGCAGTGAGTCAAGCACTGATTAAAAGTAGGCAAACTTACGCCGAGGTCTACTAGTTGAATGAGTTCAGCATTCTTCATAATTCCTAACTCCCAATGAATAAAAATAAGCCTAGAAAAACGATATTATCTGTAGGAATATTGGTTTTATTAGCAGGAATAGTGAAAATTAGTCCTGTTTTATCCCAAGAGGGAGTGTGGAAACAGATATTTGAAGATGTTAACCTTTACCCTAAATCTCCTGAAAACCAAATTGTAATTAGAGGGTTAAGTGGTGGGCCTGTATCTGCAAGAGAGACCACAGGCCGTGAAAACACAAAAACTGGGCCTTGTATTGGTTTTATTGACAAACAACCAGACCATAGATTAGTTTTAAATGGCTTTTTTCAATCCCTGACACTTGAGGTTAAAAGTAGTGAAGATACAACTTTAGTAGTTAGGGGTCCGGGAGGTAGTTGGTGTAATGATGACTTTGAAGGTAAAAATCCTGGAATAGGAGGTCAATGGTTTTCAGGTACTTATGAGATTTGGGTAGGTTCCTATCAAAGAAATAAATATTATCCCTATATAATTAAAATTACTAAACAAGAGGAAAATTTCAACTAACATACAGTCGTTTTCCACTCGAACTGGAAAACATTTTTAGAATGTTAGGGAACAGGGAACACCGGAACTGGGAACAGATTTGATATTACTTGTTTGCCTGTTGCTTACTAGTGGGACTTACACAATTTTTAAGCCCAAATATAGCCTAAACTCTCTTTGTGACGGGCAAATACGTCCCTGTTTTCAGTTAACCAATCAAAGAATCGGAAAGACATAGCTGTACGAAAAGCCTCTAAGGCTTCAGTAAATGTGTTCAGAGATTTATTCGCCCACTGTCAATGCATATCCTCCAGTTAATTTATGCCAAATGATAAAAGTATAAGCACAAAACACCAAGATAAAATGGCGTTCTAAACTCCATTTATCTCTCACTTGATATTCTTTTAACCCTAACCATCCTTTGGCTTCTCTATAAAAAACTTCTACCCAATTTCTCTCTTGATAGGTCTTTACTATCCATTCTGATGTCACTTTATATGGGTCAACATTGGTAATAAAATCATCAATATCTGTTGCTTCTTCATAAGAACTAGCATTCATCACGATAGCAAATGTTCTTTCTCCTTCGAGGCGTGATACTAATGCTTTGAATGTAGCCACCCAAACTTTTCGGGGTTTTTCCAATAACAGTAAAACTTCCTCAAATCTTTGAGATGGTAGGCTTTTTAATAACTCATATAAGCTAATACTTTGTTCATTTTCAGAGTTTGGGGTGATAATTACTTTCCGATTTTTTGCTACTCCTCCTGCATATTTTAATCTTCTGTCTTCTAATTTTTTCAGAAATGCTGTGTTGTTACCATAACCTGCATCAATTAGCACGATTCCAGGTCGATAACCTCTATCTAAACTACGGTCAATTAATTGTATCCCCAAATCTGGTTTTTTCTGAAATAATTTATCATCTTTACCTTCTTGTAAAAAACTAGAATGTTGATATAATTCTATGTCTAAAGGGAGACTTTTTTTACCATCATAATAATGTGTTGTGACAGTAACAATCCCATTATCTGTTTTACCTATTTCTCCAATATATTGCCTACCTAGTCCGGATGTAAAATTACCGTGTTTTCGATGCCCTGAATCATCTAAAATCAAACCTTATTCCTCTTCTAAATTTGGTTTGAGAGCGTTGGTTAATAATTTCTAGACGACAGTCATTAATTTTACTTGCTTCCCTTGGTAAATCAGCCAAGAAATGATGTAGCCGATTATAAACTATTCCTACAGAGTTATTGGCGAGCGTGAGATATGTTTTTTCTTTCACTCTCTCCTAATAATCCACCTAAATAGTGTCTGAATCCTGTTTTTTGAGGTTGGTTTTTCCAACATTTATCAAACTTTTTACACCATCTTTCAAAGCAAGGGGGCATAGCAGCAGGAGTTGTTTCTCTCATCTCAAACTTCCTTGACGTAAAATCCTTGTCAGTAAAGCATTATAGTCTAATTTTGCCAGTTAAGCTGTGTAAGTCCCACTAGCCAAAATTTTGTACCTCATGAAGTTGCAAGCTGCTGTAAATATTCCTGATTCACAAAAAGTTATCTGATATCAAGTCCGGTTGAACAGTTGTAATTGTGACCCTAGGAAAGCAATCTCTAAAACTTTGGGATTGGTTTGAGTGACGGAATGCTCTCTCCACCTTCCACTTCCTTCCAGTCACTTCAAATTTTACAGTAAGAATTATCCGGACTAAATATCAGAAGCTAATTTATCAGCCCAACGAGTTGTTTCTGGCAATCGATATTTAGGAGTACATTTAAGCACATAATTAATAGCAGTTTTTAAGCTAATTTTATGACCAGTTGAAACATAAATTGGCTTCACTCCTGTACGACTTCTGACAACTGCACCAATTACTTCTTCTTGGTCTTTTAAAAATTGCCAATTTCCTTTCTCTAAACCCACAGATTCATGTTTTCCAATATAGGGAGATTTAGCCACACCAATACTGGGAATATTAACTAAAACTCCTAGATGACAAGCCACACCAAATCTACGGGGATGAATTAATCCTTGACCGTCACAAAGAAGTAGATCTGGAGTAAGATTCAATTTTTCTAAAGCATCTAAAATAGCAGGTATTTCTCGAAAAGATAATAATCCGGGAATATAGGGAAAAAGAGTAGGCCGTTGAGCAATAGCGTGTTCTTGTAATTCTAATTCGGGAAAATTTAGCACTGCTACTGCTGCTTGAGTAATACTATCAGAATTACTATAACCAACATCAACGCCAGCTACATATTCAATAGTTCCAAATTGGTCTTCAGTTATTACTTGATGACAGAGTTGTTGTTGCAGAGCGATCGCTGATTCTATATCAGTAGGAAAAGGAAATTTTTGGTCTATTTTCATAACATAAATAAATGGCTAAATAAGCTAATAATCATTTAGATTTTATATTCCCAGTTAAGGTGTTCCCTTTGACAAATATTGGATATATGGTTTAAATGCAAAAGAGCTTATCAAGTTCAGTTATCTAAATATCTGAGAAAGCGATGGGTTGAATTATCAATATTCAACTTTGAATTTTTATTCTTGAGCAAAGCTAGCACCTATATATAGTATTTCCATTTGACATAGTATCCGGATAATTAGTTATTGTATAATTCAGGAGTCAGAAGTTAGGAGTTAGGAGTAGGGGAGCCGCCGGATTGGGGACTTATGAGATAAAAGAGAAAGGAAGGATGAGAGTGAGAATTATCTAGTGGAGGATGGCGGAAATAACTAACCAGTTAAAAAACGTTCAAAAGCTTGTACAATAACCTTTCTTCCCTTTCCTACGGAATGCTGCGCAAACAGCATAAGTGCCTCCAGCATAGCTGCCTTTTTGCACTAGGGATATTCCGGCATTTTATGTCTGCATTGAATGGAAGTAGAGAGTGCGATAACTATATAACCAGATTTCACATCTCATATAAAATCGGATAATAATATTTCCTGTCAAGAAAAAATCACTCAAACAACGAGCAAGTGTTCGAGATATTCATTATCATTTTCCCTGTTTGTGGCAATTATATTTTCACAAATCATTTGTAAACCCTATATTGTTTATATGTTAGTTATAAAAAATATCATCTCCGGTTGAACACTTCTAAATAATGGTAAAAGTAGTCATGAATCAGGAGCAAAGAAAGTAATAAAGGAGAAAACTAGAAGGTATTTCTGCTGCACTGTCAATCCGATTATTTTATTTATTACTAATTATCAGGACTTGATATAACCCCCAAATTAAGAAAATTATATCAAGTTTGTTTCAATACTTCTAAATAATAGACAACAGGGAGGAGAATGGAAAGACTTGCTCAACAGAGGGTGAAGTTGGTTTTCAGGGGTGTTATATCATATCCGGATAATAGCGTGATCAAAAAATTTCTCCTCCTCTTTCCCTTCTGCCCGTACAGTAGGGGTAATTCATGAATTACCCCTACTGTACGGGTAATTTCGTTCCGAATGCTCCGCAAACATGAATTACCTCTACTAGACATAGACGTAGAAAACAAATAAACCTTTTAATTAGATCGGAATCGGAAAGAAAAAGTCACCCTAAAAAATTCTTTTTCGTGCCTTCGCGCGTAAAAACATCTTACCTGTTGCCTCACAGGAGTGCGCTACCAGGTGCGTCTGTCGCGCATTCGCGGGGTCGCACCGCTGTTGCCTACTCCTGCAAAAAATCTATATCTTTATTCCCAGAGGTCTACTGACTCGGTGACTCCTCCCTGGTTATTTATAACTATTCAACCGGACATGATATTAATTAACTTGACATAAATAACACCTAAAATCTACCACCTAATATAGTTAATATTTTAATAAGCGATCGCCAGACTCCACATCAAACCAATGAATTTGTTGAACAGGTAATTCTAAAGTTACCAACTCATCCCAAGTTCGGTCATAAGGAACTAAAGCTCGAATATTTTGCTCTGAATTTTCCACCTGAGAAATTAACAGTTTTTCCTTACCTAAATCCTCCACCAAAATTACCTTACCTTTAATAGTAACCTCAGAAGTTTCAGGTCGAGCTAAACGTACATCTTCCGGACGAATACCCATGACAATTTGTTTTGGCATGGTAGGAAAATCAGGCAAAGGAATTTTAAACTCACCCAAAATAGCATAATTTCCCTCACACTTTAGAGTAAGTAAATTCATTTGCGGGCTACCAACAAAACCAGCTACAAATTTATTTGCCGGACGAGCATAAATTTCATGGGGTGCATCAAGTTGTTGTAAATAACCATCATATAAAATTGCTACCTTACTGGATAAAGTCATAGCTTCTGTTTGGTCGTGGGTGACATAAACCACAGGCTTTTGTTGAGAATTAAATAACTGTTTTAACTCCGCCCGCACTTGTTCCCGCAGTAACGCATCTAAGTTACTCAAAGGCTCATCTAGCAAAAATACCTCTGGGTTTCGCACCAACGAGCGAGCTAGGGCCACCCGTTGCCTTTGTCCACCAGACATTTGTCCCGGTTTGCGCTCTAGTAAGTGCCCAAGCTCCAATTTCTGAGCAACATCATTGACTCGTCCCTTAATTTCATCTGTAGGAACTTTGCGGAGTTTCAGAGAAGTAGCGACATTTTCAAATACCGTCATGTGGGGATAAAGGGCGTAACTTTGAAAAACCATTGCAATATTACGATCGCCCGGTGGTACACCAGTTACATCGCGCTCGCCAATAACTACCCTACCCTGAGTAGGTTGGTCTAATCCTGCAATTAATCGTAGTAGGGTTGATTTTCCGCATCCAGAAGGTCCGAGTAATGTTAAAAATTCCCCATCTTCTACCTCAATATTTATATCTTTAACAGGAATGACTTTAGGAGCAAATTGTTTTCTGAGACTTTTTAATTGAAGTTTTGCCATAATTTTTGATTGTTTCTTGTGAATTTCAATTAGAGGATTTTGCCAAGGCAAAGAGTAAATATGAAGTTGTACTACATTAACTTGTAATCTGCTGTAATACCAAATCCGGGTATAAAAGCAGGTTTGTCCCATCGATTAATTCTTTATTTAGCAATGGTTGTAACTTTAAAAAACACCCTCTCACTAAGGCGAATTTGGTATAAGTAGGTAGGTGTTAAAATTTATTGTGCTTAGGAAGGCAGTAGGTAGAGGATAGAAGGAATAAGGAAAGAGCCTTGTAAACTACTTTACTTTTTGTTGGATACTTTGTTTTTTTCGTGCCTACCTACTTTAAGTCTAGTCTAACGATATTTAATCTGCGCTTTTTTTAGAGATGGACTTTAAGAACAACTGAAAGCTTCTTCAGAATATTATTCTGTTCTTATTGCCACTTTTTGACTTTTGATGTTAAATGTAAAATTATCCAATCAGTATTATAAGTTCAAGAATTAAAAACCCCAACGTTGTACTTATGACTCTCTCTTTAGCTACTACTACACAAGCTGCTTTTTTACTTAATATCTCCACAGGTAGATTGCGGGAGCTACTTAATCAAGGCCGAGTTGTTGATGCTCGTAAAGTCGGAAGACTTTGGATGATTCCTCTTAATCGTCGCGGAATGCCAGAAATTATACCCGGTCGTCGAGGTCCTCAAGGAACTTGGAACAAATTTCAACGCAAAGCCAAGACAGTTGTTCATGTTCTACGAAAGACTATTGACTATAACCGAGACAATGGAACTTCTCATCCTGCAGTTGCCGTGAAAGTCGGAGATAAAAAAGATTATTGTCACGCTCTGAAAATTAACGGACCTTGCCAAATCATCTATCAGCCTCATCAACCCAATAGAAGTCAAGCCGGAGGTGCCCGTTTGTGGATAGAAGTAGAACCAGAAGATATAGTAGAGCGAGTATATTTTTCCAATGGAGATTATGGTCCGCCACCGGAAGTGGTTGAGCAGAGGGAGAAAGTTAAACAGAAACAGAAAAAGTCAAAAATTAAAGCAAAAAGGAAAACCCAACTTGATTCGGCAAGGGGTCTCCCGTTATAATCGCGAGATTTAACGGGAGCGGAATTGCCGATAGTAAATTAAACAGGTGTAGATTGATGTTCAACATATTCTTTTAATTGCTCAATAGTTACACCTCCACAACTAGCAACAAAATAAGAACCAGTCCACAGTAAGGGTTTGGTGTAAAACCTAGCTAGGTAATCAGCAAAGTCTCTTCTGATCAACCTACTAGAAACAGTTTTGAGATTCGCTATAAATTTACTCAATTGAACTTTTGGGTTAAAAGTGATTAACAAATGTACATGGTCAACTTCACCATTAAACTCTACTAACTCACATTCCCACTTTGAGCAGGTTTCATCAAATATTTTGTTTAACTGCTGTAGTATCTCACAAGTAATTACTTTTTTTCGGTATTTAGTAACAAATACTATATGAACAGTAAGAGAATAAACAGACCTAAAACCTTTATTATAGTTGCTTGACATGACATAGCAGTAAAGTGTATCATCATAGCTATGATAATTACTCATTGCTATAAAATCAAGCCAACTCCTGGACAATCAGCCAAAATAGATTATTGGCTAGAGCTGCTAAGGAGGCATTGGAATTATGCACGCTTGTCAAAGGTTGGACTGGTTAAACAGAACCAGGTGTCAAATAGACCGATGCTCAGTAGTGTCATGTCCTATTGGCGAGATTCAAGAGCTACCAGATTATTATTTTCAGCAATCAGCACTTAAACAGACAAAAAAGTTATTTCCTGACTACAAAGAAATATATTCAGAAGTTCAGCAAATTAACTTACAAAGACTAGATAAGGCTTGGAAACGTTGGTTAATATCTGACAAAAAAGGCCGACGTGCAGGGCGACCTAGATTCAAAAAAACAGGAAAGTTAAGGTCATTTTGTTTCAGCAGAGTCAATCATCCTAAAGCAGCGGTTAAATTTGATGGTAAGCAAATCATTATTAGTAGATTTGGTAGTATTCCAGTAATAGTTCATAGACCAATACCAGAAGGTTTCACAATTAAAACTGCAACTATAACTAAAAAAGCTGATGGTTATTATGTAAGTTTCAGTTTAGAAGATAAGTCAGTTCCTAGTTTAATTTATAAAGATAATATCAAAACTGCTGTAGGTATTGATGTAGGCTTAAAAGAGTTTTTGACTACTAATACTGGTGAGACTGTTCCTGTTCCTAATTTTTATAGAAAATCTCAATCTAATTTAGCAAGAAAGCAAAAAAAAGTATCTAGAAAAGACATTGGGTCTAACAACTGGAGGGGAGCACAAAATAGAATAGCTAAATTACATCAACATATTGCTAGGCAAAGAGAAGATTTTCACTACAAAACAGCTCATAAATTAGTTAAAGAATATGACTTGATTGCTGTAGAAGACCTTAATATCAAAGGTTTAGCTAAAAACACTAAACTATCAAAATCAATCTATGATGTAGCTTGGGGTAATTTTATTGAAAAATTGAATGCAGTGGCGGTAAAACGCGGTATTCATGTCATTAAAGTTAATCCTCACAATACATCACAAAATTGCAGTAATTGTGGTCAAAAAGTACCTAAAACTTTATCAGTTAGAACTCACTGTTGTCCTAAATGTAAAACGGTTTTAGATAGGGACGAGAATGCAGCAATTAACATTTTAAATAAAGCGTTAAACGAGGTGGGTATCATCTTGTCTGCTTGTGGAGGCTTAGACGGTAGTCAGCCTGTGAGACAAGAAACTTCTGAAACTTGGATTCAATTATCTCTGTTTTAGAAGCTCCCGTTATAATCGCGAGATTTAACGGGAGAGAACTTCACAGGAAAAGAAAAAAACAGAAGTAGTTGGATAAATGATAAATAGTTAGGTTGGAAAAGGTAATTTGTGAGCAGTTGATAGCTTCTGTTCTATTTTTTGCTGGTTAGGTATGAATATAGGGTCGGTGATTCTCAATGTTCGCGCAGCGTTGCCTCAGCAAAACACCGAAGCTAACTCCAAAATTCATACAATTCCCGCGTGGGTAGATTGCTTTCGGTCCGAATGCTCCGCAAACGTTACCTCGCAACCTTCGGGTTTGGGTAAGTTTAGCAGAACGGAAGTTAAACGCTGGGTCGAAAGTATCGAGTCTTCTCAAATTTTACTTGTATCATGTCCGGATAATTAGTGATAAAAAAACTTTCTCCTTTTCCTCATATTTATTCTTTGATTCTTCTTTCTTTCCCTCCTGACTCCTGACTCCTGACTCGGTGACTCCTCCGTCATTTATTTATAAGTATTCAACCAGACATGATATTACCCTTTGACGGCACCAGCAGTAATACCTTGAACAATTCGACGTTGAGCTATCAACACTAAAATTATCAAAGGAAATGTACCTGTAATTGTAGCTGCTGCAATGGGTCCGTAAGGAATTTCAAATACAGAAGCTCCACCTATTTGAGCAACTGCGACAGGAATGGTATACATTTCGGCACGAGTAATAAAAGTTAGAGCAAAAATAAACTCATTCCAGGCAAAAATAAAGGTCAAAATTCCTGTTGTTACTAATGCTGGAATTGTCAGAGGTAAGACAATATTCCACAACATAGAAATAGTATTGTAACCGTCTATTTTGGCTGAGTCTTCTAAATCTTTTGGGAGCTGTTGGAAAAAGCTTCTCAAAACTAGAATTGTCAGAGGTAAGTTTATCCCAGTATAAGGAATAATTAGAGCAATGTAATTATTACCTAAGCCGAGAGCTTTCACAATTTCTAGTAGCCCTAAAAATAACAATACATAAGGAAATAGACTGACAATTAAAATACAGCCAAGAATAATATTTTCTCCAGGAAGTTTTAACCGTGCCAAAGTATAAGCAGCAGGTGCTCCTATTCCTAAACAAATAATTGTGGAAGTAATAGAAACAAAGGCACTATTAAACACATAACGAAGAAAACCCCAACCTAGACTCAGATAGTGGTTAAAAGTTAGTTGGTTTGGGGCAGGAAAGTAGACATTAGGAACTGCTGATATTGCCTCATTTGTTTTGAAAGATGTGAGTAACTGCCATAAAACAGGAGCTAGGCAGAATATTACAGTTAGAACTACACCTACCCAAAG
>JBARXI010000662.1:0-4834 GCA_049647275.1 Microcoleaceae cyanobacterium | reverse complement strand
ACAGGCGCATATTTGAAGGTGGTAATAATTGAGGGATTGGAATTTTTACCATCCTCACTAGGAATAGTAAAGAATGGAACACCATAATCTTCCCCAGTGATGATATCTTTAATCTCACTTTGTGAGCCATCAGTAGAAGCAACAGCAACTATGAGTCCATCACGAAAGTCAACAATTTGTTCTTGGCCTGGAACAAATTCTTCCCCATTCCAGACACCTTTAGTCGTATCAGTGTAATTGTTTTGTTCTGTAATGTCTATCAGATAATTACCGAATTCGTCTGTCTGAGTAAATAGTTCACCTTCATCCCAAGTTAAATTTCTATTGGTATCGAAAAAGATATAAGCATCATCTAAAGGTCCAGCTAGTGCTGTTCCTGTTGTTACTTCTCGATCTAGCTGGATGGCTGCTGTCTGTCTTTGTATTATCTCTTCATCACTCAATTCTTGATAGTTTGCTTCATTAAAAAATAAAGCTCTGGCTTTTGGATATTTCTTATTTAGATCTGCTGATACTGATTGACCTTCTTCGGGATATGAATTAGGATCGAGAAATTTATTAATATCTAAATCTTTTACTTTTGGAGCATTCCCTCTTGACTCACCTTGGAAAACTAAGTCGTCAAATAAACCTGTTGTAAATTCAAAAGCATAGGCATGGTATTTTGTACCAAAATCGACAATTGTGTTGTCAATATTAGGATGATTGTATTGTGCAGGACCTCCGAAGAAGCTCTTTTTATATTCTGCATTGAGGTATAGGTCAAAGTCACCCAAAGCACCATCAGTTCCCAAAGTTCCTGATGTATGGATAGCATAAACATTTTCAGCATCATCTGGGGAAAGTCGCCCATTAGTTTCAATATCTTGATAATCAGGTCCAGCAGGGTCCATACCAATAATCTGCTCGATTCCTTCTACCTCTTGCCCAGCTATTCCAGAAACATGAGCACCAAGACTGTGACCTATTAAATTTACTTTCTTAGGAGTTAATTCATTTTTTTCGATGTAGTCTGCTATATCTTGACTGATTTTAGGAACGCTCTTTGTTGCCGAGTTATAAGCTAAGGGGCGTGTAGCAGCAAGGGTGTAATTTCTTTCATGCCAATCTACAACAACAACGTTAGCGTTCGGATCGAATTCATTAATCGCTCTTCCTAGGTCTGTTTGCCATTCACTGAATTGATTATTAATCCACTTATTTCCTGTTCCATCCTGAAATCCATGTGTCACAAAATATGTATTGTGCTCTTCCTCAATGTTTCCAGATGTATCCCTGTTTCCGTTTTCATCTATGACATGAAACCAAGTAGCATTAATCACATCATTACCACCATTCAAACCTCCTGAAATAGAAAGTTTATTAGACATCTCTTGTGAAACGTTAGTTTCGGTAACATTAAATTTCTTTTCTTCATCTTTTTTTAGCCAGACTACTTTGTCTTCTGACGATTTATAATACTTCTCACCATCAAAGAGAGTTAAAGATTTTAAACCCCAATCATCTTCAAGCCATCCTTTCTTGTTTTTCTGAAACTCTACTGATTCTAAATCGCCAATATCCAATTGTCCTAGATAAAAAACTTGATTAGCTCCCTTTTCCATTCCAGTATCGTTAAGCTGTGTGAGAGGAATATATTCAGTCGTTCCATCACTGCCGTACAGTTTTATTTGAACATCGTTCTTTGTTCCCTCACTCCCAAACCATGTAGAACCTGTTTCTACATTAATAGTGTAAAATTTATTACTCATAAGTTTACTCTTAAGACTAATGTTTGCATGATGCCGCTGTAATCTAATTTAATGCTGTAGCGATTGTCAACTACTATTTTTATTTATTAACAATTCTTAATAAGACAAGCTACTGAACCATTAGAGTTACTTTAATTTCAAATAAGGATAATTGTTCTGCATCGACTTGTTTTTGTTTTTCCTCAACAAATTATCAATTCTATTAGCAGCAATTTCACAACTGAAAATCTATCTATTACTGATATGCAAAATAGTCTGCTTAAGTTATATCAGACTTACGTTTCCGAATGGAATATGGTAGAATCTGTAATAGAAAGAGATTTCTTGGATCGAGATATCACAAAGATCCAACAGACTTTGATTACACAAAGTTGAGGGACAATACCATGACTAACAATGTCCTTGACAACATCGATCTACGACACTTGGGAGAACGCCTCCAACAAGCTCGTAATAAATGCGGTATGACTCAAGCTGATGCTGCAAAAGTCATTAATACTGCAAGGACTACGATGGTTGCTATTGAAAAAGGAGAGCGCCGTCTTAAGGCAACCGAGCTAATCAAACTTGCTCGTGCTTACGGAATATCTGTAAGTGATTTTGTTCGTCCTCGCCCTGTAGTTCAACCTTTTCAGGTGCAGTTCCGGGCAACTTATCGGCAAAATGAAGTAGAAAAATCTCAGATTGAATCTTTTATTCAGGAATTGGAGAAATTTTGTCAAAATTACCTAGAACTTGAGGAAATTATGAATGCACCACTTCCACAAAACTATCCTCGTGAGTATGAGGTGAGTGGGATGCCAATAGAACGTACTGCCGAAGCTATTGCACTTGAAGAACGTCAGCGACTAGGACTTGGAGATGGAGCTATTCCTTTACTTCGGAATACCTTGGAGCAGACTGTCGGACTGCGCATTTTCTACTTGAAGATGCCGTCAAAATATTCAGAGATGTACACTTATGATGAAAAGCTCGGTGGATGTATGGCAATTAATGCTAATCATCCTGAAGAAAGAAGACGTTGGTCTCTAGCACATGGATATCTACATTTTCTAGCTCATCGGCGCAAACCTGTAGTCGATCTACTTGATGCTCAATATCAAAGAATGCCAGCAAGTGAGCGACTTGCTGAAGCTTTCCCCAAATATTTCCTGATGCCAACGAGTGGTTTACTAAAGCGGTTCAATGATATGTATCGCGAGAGTAAAAATTCTACGCCGACTAATTTATTTACTCTAGCTCATTATTACGGTGTGTATGTGGAAGCTCTCACTTATAGGTTGGAAGAAATGGAACTTCTGCCTTCTGGAACTTGGGAGAGATTGCGAGACCGTGATTTGAAAGTTAGAAAGGTACAGGAGGAACTTGGTTTAGAAGCAATTCCCCAGCGTATTGATATGACATCCATTCACTATCAACATCTGGCTATTGAAGCACTAGACCAAGGTCTAATTACTGAAGGACGTTTTGCAGATTTTCTCAATGTCGATCGCCTAGAAGCCCGTCGTATTGCTAACATATTGCGAGAGTATTCAAGTGGAATAATGGAAAAAGCAACCGATCTAAACTTACGCGAGGTGCAGGAATGAGGGAGGTTAAATTATGAAAATGTCTTCCTCCTACCTTCTTATTGACGCTTGTTGTATCATAAATTTTTGGGCATCGGGTCATCTGCTGGAGATTTTGAAAACTATTTCAGATCAGGTTGCAGTGACTCTAGTTGCACAAGAAGAAGAGTGACAGATTCTCCAACGTCTGCAAAATGGTGATGAAAGTGCTATTCAGTTTGAGAAAGCCATCAACCAGGAGATAATTAAAATTGTAGACTTTGACTCAGACGCAGAGGCCGAAACATTTGTGAATTATCTGGCAAATAATCTCGGTGATGGTGAGGCTGCAACTTGCTCAATAGGTTTTCATAGACAATGGGCGATCGCTACCGATGATAAGAGAGCAATATCGTTTATTAAGCAAGAGACATCCCACCTTCAAATTCTATCAACTCCGGAGATAATGAAGCATTGGTCAGAGACAGCAAAAGTTGATTTGTCAATACTATGTGAAGCTCTAAATTCAGTTAAGGAAAATGGAAGATATTCGCCTCCAAAAAGTCATACTCTAAAAAGTTGGTGGGAAAGCACTTCCAGCTATATTGATTTTTAGCTATAGTAGTTCTCAGATTAATCAGGTACAGTATATTTTTTATTCCCTATTCTTATTCTCTATTCCCAGTTACAATTTTGCTAGTTTAAGATATTCCCTAAAATGCTAAACTTGTGTATTTAACCAAGACCGAGAATTGCTATATATAAATTATTTGATATTTTAATTGCCTACTTATATAATTTTAATTAAAGTTGAATATTTTTTCTTTGTATAACTTTCTATCAACTAAATATACCATTTATATGAAACCTTACCAACAAATCAAAATCCAAGAATGTCACGAACCATTAATCCCAATTCCCTTAGAAATATTTGCCACAGAATCACCTCATCCTTATCAAAAATTAGGTGCGCCTTATCATCTTTCTCAAGCAAATTCACCTTATTTTTTACGTCAAAAAGTTTTAGATAGTTTGATAGCAGCTCAAACAAAACTACAACAAAATTATCCCGGTTGGTACATCCAAATATTTGATGCTTATCGCCCTATTTCTGTACAACAATTTATGGTAGATTACACTTTTGCAGAAACCGTAAAAGCTGAAGGTTTAACATTAGATAGTCCGTATTTAAGCGAGGAAAAACGGGAAGCAATTTTAGAATTGGTTTATCAGTTTTGGGCGTCTCCTAGTCTCGACCCTGCTACCCCACCACCTCATAGCACTGGCGCTGCAGTGGATATAACTTTGGTCGATGCTAGTGGGAAAACGGTTGATATGGGGTCTCCTATTGATGAGTTGTCACCCCGCTCTTATCCTAATCATTTTCTTGATAGTAAAAATGGGGAAGCTCAGAAATATCATCAATATCGACAGTTATTGGCAGAGGTGATGTTATCGGTTGGGTTTCGGCAGCATCAACAAGAATGGTGGCATTTTTCTTTAGGCGACCAAATGTGGGCTTGGTTGACAAGTCAG
>JBARXI010000661.1:0-2939 GCA_049647275.1 Microcoleaceae cyanobacterium | reverse complement strand
CCCGCAAGGGTACATAACTGATATTAAATAGCCCTAAAGTCAGATTTAATAGTGCCAATAAGGCGATCGCTTTTGCCCACAAAGGTACTCGCTCAGAAAGTTGGGCCGACTCATAATTGTTGGTTAAATTTGTATCTGACATAATTATTAGCTATAACTGAAGAACTACTAAACCCATGGTGCAAGTTTAATAGATTTGGTGCAAGTTTAATAGATTTATAGTCAATACTACTAAAGTAATAAACAAAACTCTCGGTCAGGCTAACCGAGCCGAACAATTAATAGTCATTCAATAATTAAAAATGCACAACTACCTCTGATTAACAATTACAATATTGACTAAAATAAATGTTGTTTATCTTTCCAGAATAGGCGGGAAACCGTAATTAATAATTATTGATTTTTGGCGATTCTTGAATCCTGCTCGGTATTATACTCAAACTGCGATTAAATTAATAAATATATACTCGACTAAATAATTGTTAATTTTGTAAATTTGGTTAAAGCAAAATAAAAAAATTAAGTAGCCAGGTCTAATAAAATGCCACTATATCCGAAGCAACTTTAACTGAGCGGAAGGTTTGCTCTGCATTCAGTGACAAAAAGCAATATTAATAGTTTTAACTGGTTTTAATTTTTTTACCGAATAATTAAGGTTTAAAGCCTCTCCTTTTAAGGAGAAACAAGCGGTCGTTTGCGCAGCATTCCGTAGGATGGGATGGCGAGGTCTCCTCGCCATATCCAATCGACCAAGAGAGAAAAAATTTTCCTTTTATTCAATCCTCTTCCTTTTAGGGAGAGGTAATTATCAATTATCCATTATTGAAATAGCCAGGTTTATTTGTGTCTACTTACTTACTTATAAATAAGCGAAAATAACTGATTTATGAAAAAACTAACACTACACCTTTATCCTTTGATGGCCTTTGTTTCTGTATTCGGAACAGTGGCCACCCCTGCTAATAGTCAACCCATCACCCCCGCAAACGACGGCACAAATACAACCGTAAACCAAAACGGCAACCAATTTAACATCCAAGGAGGTACTCGTAGTGGAGATGGCGCAAACCTCTTCCATAGTTTTGGCAAATTTAATGTTAACTCCGGCCAAACGGCCAACTTTATTTCCACCCCAGACACCCGCAACATTCTCGGAAGAATTACAGGTGGAGACCCTTCTATAATTAACGGCCTCATCCAAGTCATCGGCGGTAACTCCAACCTCTTTTTAACGAACCCCGCCGGAATCATGTTCGGCCCCAACGCCAGCCTCAACATACCCGCCTCCTTCAGCGTCACCACAGCCACAGGTATCGGTTTCAACAACAATAACTACTGGTTTCAAGCCATGGGAACAAATGATTATTCAAATCTAGTAGGAAACCCCAGTGGCTATAGATTTAATATCTCAAACCCAGGCGCTATAGTTAACGAAGGAAATTTAAGTTTGAGTCCCGGAGAAAATCTAACCTTATTAGGTGGCAGTGTTATTAATACCGGGCAACTCTCCACCGCAGGCGGTAACATTACCATCGCAGCAGTAGAAGGCGGTAGTACCCTGAGAATATCCCAACCAGGACATTTATTAAGTTTAGAAGTAGACTCAACAGTCGGAACTACAGAAGGAATAAATTTCATACCCCTATCATTACCAGAATTATTAACAGGAGGAGAAATAACTCAGGCCACATCCATGACCGTTAATGCCAATGGTGATGTGGTATTGATAGATTCAAATACCTTAGTAGCTGATGTACCAGGAACAGCCATTACTTCAGGAAACATAGATGTATCAACGACTTCCCTTTCAAAGCAACAGGGGGGATCTGATACCGGAGGCCAAGTAAATGTTTTAGGCGATCGCGTAGCCCTCATCGACACCAATATCAATGCCAACGGCATCAACGGAGGTGGCACAGTATTAATAGGAGGCGACTTTCAAGGTAATGGAATAGTTCCCAATTCTCAGCAAACTTTTGTTAACAATAACTCATTTATTTCCGCTGATGCTATCACAAATGGTAACGGCGGTCAAGTAATAATTTGGTCAGACGGAATTACTAATTTTGCGGGAAATATTAGTGCTAAAGGAGGAGAATTTTCTGGCGATGGAGGATTTGTTGAAGTTTCGGGAAAACAACAATTAATATTTGATGGAAGTGTGGATGTTAGTGCAGCTTTTGGAACACCAGGAACAATATTATTAGACCCAGAAAATGTGACAGTTGGAGAGTTAGAAAATACAGATTCAGAGACAGAAACAGTAGAGGATAATTCTGAGGTTGCATCTACAGAAAATCCAGATTCAGACACAACTGAAAATACTGAGAATTCCGAAACAGAAATAGTAGAGGATAATTCCGAAGTTGCATCTACAGAAAATCCAGATTCAGACACAACTGAAAATGTTGATTCGCAGACAGAAATAGTAGAGGATAATTCTGAGGTTGCATCTACAGAAAATGTCGAAAATTCCGAAACTTTAGAGAATAATTCCGAGGTTGTAACTACAGAAAATGTTGAGAATTCAGAGACAGTAGAAAATACAAATTCTCTCACAACAGAAATTGCTGATAATTCAGACACAGCAGAAAATACAAATACAGAAACAGAAGTTACATCTACAGAAAATACAGAAATTGCTAATAACTCAGAAACCACAGAAACAGAAACACCAATAGACCCCTTTGCTCAAAATGAAAATGCTGATGTGACAATTTCAGCAGAAAATATTGGGGAATTATCAGGAGATATAATTTTATTTGCCGACAACGATATAACAATCAATTAAAATATACAAACTACCGAATCATTAGAATTAAAAGCCGGTCGAAGCATTAATATAAACGCCGATATAGACACATCAATTGGCAATGGAAATATTGACTTACTTGGTAATAACGATGAGATGAATATTGCTAACCGGAGTGCCGGAGTAG
>JBARXI010000660.1:0-2582 GCA_049647275.1 Microcoleaceae cyanobacterium | reverse complement strand
TATCAAGGGCGAGCATTTTTTGAGCGGTTTGCCATCTTTACCTATCGGCGGATAAAACGTTTCAAAGATGGTTACATCCCAACCACGAGTAATGGTGATGTGACTATCCTCAATTATGAGTCGAATGATTATAAAGTGGGTCTGTTGACCGGAGTTAGTCGGAGCGATCGCCAAAAACATCTTCAGCAAGCACGGGAATATACCCAAGCTTACATCCATTACCTCCAGTCACAAACATTAAAAACAAACAACTGGATATTAATAGGTAAAGTAGGGGAATTAAAACCACGGGGAGATTTAACATGGACGAATGATGGTATTGCCCTAGAGCCATATATCCGCGAAGCAAGACGAGGGATAGCATTAACAACTATTGTGTATCGAGATGCTGCCCAACAATATTATGGCGACCAAGCACGGGCGAGATGTTTTGAGGATAGTATTGGTATCGGTCATTATGCTTTATTCGATATTCACCCTACCAATAATCCGAATCATCTGATTTTCAGCAGTAAAGATGAGATGAAATGTTTGCCTTTTACTATTTCTCTCAAAGCACTTATTCCTATTAATACAGATAATCTAATTTTGTCAGCCAAAAGTATTGGCACCACTCATTTGACTAATTCTGTATATCGGATGCACGTCGTTGAGTGGGCGATCGGGGAAGCAAGCGGTTATTTGGCTGCCTTTGCGTTGAATGAGGGAGTTGATATTCGGAATGTTGCCACAGATAAACGACTCATCTATAAATTTCAAGGTTTACTAGCTCGCAATCAAATACCATTATTTTGGTACAACGATATTTCCCATGATGACCCTGATTTTGAAGCGATTCAAATTCTGGCTGTGGCAGGTATTGTGCGGAGTGAGAATTACAGACATTTATATTTTAATCCAGAAGGAACAGTAAACCGAGCAGTTGTTTCGGTTGCGGTGGTGAACGTGATGGGTTTTGAATTACTTAATCCTCAGTTTCCCACTTTTGCTGATGTACCGAAAGAGCATTTTGCTTATCGTGCTATCGAAACAATGGCAGCTAAAGGTATTGTTTCTGGTGTCGGGAATGGATATTTTGCCCCCAGTTTACAATGTACGCGGGAGCAGTTAGCGTTTATTGTTGGTAAAAGTGGTGATTTTGATGTGTTTCAATTATTTTCAGTTTCTGGCACACCTCTGGATGCTCAACCTTTGAAACGACGGGAATTATCTCGGATTTTGTATATGGTTTTGCGAGCCCAGTTTGGTATTAGTTAAATATTTGATTGATTAAAGATTAAAAAATACCTGTAGGGGCGGATTTTTTAGGCATCAAATCAACTAAACTAATATCATGTGCCCCCTCCGGGGGAGCTACGCTATCAGTAAAACACTTATAATAGGCCTTCGTTGTTGCGCTTTAGCGCTCCAAATATGTCTAGGAGCGCTAAAGTCCAACAATAAACAAAGACTTTTTTATAACTAATTATCCGAACATGATATAGCGTTTTTCAGGAAGCGTGAGGTACAGTTATATTTTTATTTCTTCCCTGTTGCCAGATGAGCTGTTGCCTTCTGGAGCTGTCGCCTAAAACCTAGAATTTTGTACCTCACCAGTATGGGAATTGCTATATTATTCATAACATTCTTTTTATCCGGACATGATATAAATTGTGCTTTTCTGGCTCTTTCAGAAATTTTCCTTAATTCAAGAATTACGATTATTCTTTGGTACAAAACAGAAAACATGGAGCAACTATACTGATGAACTTTGTACATTACTCTATGATTAACGACATTTCACATAAAAAAAAAGCCAAAAATTTCCGGGTTTACCCCTTGACAAGTTCTATTTTATTTTAATATAATAAACTTGATGAGGAAGAACTAGCTACCCCTACGAGGGGTAAAACCCTTTGCGTAAAAACAGTAATCAATTTTATGCCAGAATCAAATAAAGAAATAGTCTAAAAATAGAAAAAAATAATATAGCGCTCGCCACAATTTAAAATGAAAAATTAGGTTGATGATGGTAAGTTTTGCAGTCAATAAATTTATAAAAATTATCAACTGTGTTTCTAGTTTCGTGTTGGTCAGCTTCACCATCTCCCTAAATTAACCAGGTTTATGAACTGCTTAATTGCCAAAAATGCTAGAATTTACCCCTTGACAAATTAGTTTAATTTTTAATATGATAAAATTGATGAGGAAGAACTAGCTACCGCTACGAGGGGTAAAACAAATTATCCAAAAAACAGTCATCAATTTAGTACCATCAGAAAGTAAAGAAAAAGCCTCAAAATAGACAAAAAAATAATATACCGATCGCCAAAAATGCTAGAATTTACCCCTTGACAAATTAGTTTAATTTTTAATATGATAAAATTGATGAGGAAGAACTAGCTACCGCTACGAGGGGTTTTACCCCTAATAGAACAGAATAATTATTAGGTGTGGTTGACCTTACCTCATCCTTCCTTCTTATTTATCTTTAACAAAAAATAGCGAGAAGTCCCGCGTTCTCCTCGTCGGGAACGTCGTATGGGAAAGCGACCATGTTATAATAGAAGAACACAGGGGGAGGGCATCACCTCTGTATAAAC
>JBARXI010000659.1:0-2095 GCA_049647275.1 Microcoleaceae cyanobacterium | reverse complement strand
GATATGGCGAGGAGACCTCGCCATATCCAATCGACCAAGAGACAAGAAAAAATTTTCATGATTAGTCAATCCTCTTCTTTTCAAGGAGAGGTAATTGTTAATTAATAATTAATAATTATTAATTGTTGAACTGTTGCCTTTTGCCTTTTGCCTAAAAGCAGCCAGGTTTTTTACGCAAATCAAATGAAATTACTATAGCAATCATAAATAGGTTGTGATAGATATAATAACAGTCAATATTAACTGAAAACCTCTTGAATTCTGAATTCCGACTCCTGTACGGGTGATTTCCTCCGGAATGCTTTCCTTGCGGAAATCACCCCTGTATTAAAATATTATAACTAAAATAGGATGGCTATATATGCAGAAACTCACGGGGTGAATGATGTAACATTTTTTTTAATTGGTATAAGATAAAACTAGATTCAAGCATTATTTATTATTAAAATTAGAAAATTAGAGAAATTATTCTAGGATTACAATCAATAAAAGCCACTAAATATCAACCATAAAATAATATAGCAAACAGTTTATAAATCCCTTTTAGAGAAGTTCCATGAAACATTACTACATTCCTTAGTATAACAAAAACAGCCATAACCCAAACCAAGATAAATTCATATATAATAGAAAATTAACTGTATATAATTGGAAAATTAATAGGAATAACTCATGTCCGTATTGTTAGCGATCGCAGTCTTAGGAATTCTCATAGTCGTTCACGAGTTAGGCCACTTTATGGCAGCTCGGCTCCAAAACATTCACGTTAATCGTTTTTCTATCGGCTTTGGCCCGGTCGTCTGGAAATATCAGGGGCCACAAACCGAATATGCACTCAGAGGCTTTCCTCTAGGAGGCTTTGTCGGTTTCCCCGATGACGACCCCGATAGCACCATACCCAAAAACGATCCAGACCTATTACGCAACCGCCCCATTCTCGATAGAGCGATCGTCATCAGTGCTGGAGTCATCGCCAATCTCATATTTGCCTATTTCCTATTGGTCGCTCAAGTTGGTATAGTTGGTGTACCAGACTTTAACTACGCTCCTGGAGTAAAAGTGCCAGAAGTAGCCACAAATGTTAGTTCGGCAGCAGCCAAAGCAGGCATTGAAGCCAATGATGTCATCTTGTCAGTAGACGGTAAAGAATTAGGAGCCAACAAAGAAGCCATTACCACCCTAGTAGAAACAATTCAAAACAGCCCCAACCAACCACTGAAGATGAAACTTCAGCGCGATACTCAAACCCTAAATGTAGAAGTAACACCAGAATTAGCAGATGATGGCCAAGGTCGCATAGGAGTACAACTCATTTCCAATGGAGACCTAATCCGAAATCGCAGCAACAATATTGTGGAAGCTTTTAGTATAGGTGCTAGTGAGTTTCAAAAAATTGTTGTGTTGACAATTCAAGGTTTTGGGCAACTTATTAGTAACTTCAGTCAGACTGCCGGACAACTTTCCGGGCCTGTAGCCATTGTAGATATAGGGGCGAAAATTGCTAGAGATAATGCGGGCGAACTATTTAGATTTGCCGCTTTGATTAGTGTTAACCTGGCAATCATTAATATTTTGCCTTTACCAGCTTTAGATGGCGGTCAGTTAGCATTTTTGGCAATAGAGGGAGTGCGAGGTAAACCTCTGCCGCTTCATATTCAGGAAAATGTGATGCAGACAGGTTTGGTGCTGTTGTTGGGTTTGGGAATTTTCTTGATTATTCGTGATACAGCTAATCTCGATGGAGTACGCTCAATATTCCAGAGATAGAGATAACCACGAGCGACTTTTTTTAGACATGGATATGCGGATACTCTATTTGCGTTTCCATGTGTCTTTCTCAACAAGGGAGAGCAGGTAGAGGTGGGGGAGAAATTAAAGATAGATACATTGTCTTTTTTTTTCTTGTTGCTTCTTTCTTCCTCCTTCCTCAAAAAATATGATGAAATCATGTCCGGAGCATGAACGATCATTGAAGAAGGCAGAAGGCAGCTATGCTGTTTGCTCCGCATTCCGTAGGAAAGGCGTGATGTGAAAATTGCATGGGGATTCGCTCCCCCAAACAATTTTGAGCACCGCGGGTGACGGTGGGGTATTA